>JBQGFI010000273.1:0-4472 GCA_052040065.1 Marmoricola sp. | reverse complement strand
CTCCCGGCCCGGGCTCAGGCCAGGTAGAGCTTGCGCAGCCGCTCGGTGACCACCCAGGTCGTGCGGTCGCCGGCGTGCAGCCGCACCAGCACGCCGGGGCGCAGCGCGACGGCACTGCCGTCGGCGAAGGTCACCTCGCCGGCGCCCGAGAGCACCACGAAGAGCTCGTCGACCTCGGTGTCGACGTCGGTGCCGGGCCCGGCCTCCCACAGCCCCACCTCGTGCTCGGCCAGCGTGCCGAGGGCGCGTGAGGTCGTGGCGAGCGCGACCGAGGCGCCGTCGTCGTCGAGCGGCTCCCCCAGCAGGTCGGCACTCAGGAGGCGGTCGTCGGCGAGCGGTCGGGTCACCGGCCAGACGCTAGTCGACCGCGACGACCGGGCCTCGCACGCCGACGCGCACCCGGTCGCCGACCGCGGGCAGCTCGGTCGACGCCCAGCGTGCCGTGACCGGCGTGTCGCCCACCCGGAGCGCCACCGACGCCTCCGGCCCGCGGAAGCGCACGCGCTCGACCACGGCCTCGGCGCCGTCGCGAGCGGGCACCACCTGCTCGGGACGCAGCACGAGCCGCTCCCCGGCGCCCACGACGGGCAGTCGTCCGAGCACCGTCTCGGCGACGCCCTCGGCGACGCGGCCGGCGACCACCACGGTCTCCCCGAGCAGGCGTGCCACCCACAGGCTCGACGGACGGCGGTAGACCTCGCTCGGCTCGCCCACCTGCAGCACCCGGCCCTCGTGCATCACCGCGACCCGGTCGGCCAGGCTCAGCGCCTCGTCGCGATCGTGCGTGACCAGCACCGCGGTGGTGCTCGCCTCACGCAGCAGCGCGACCACCTCCTCGCGCATCGAGACCCGCAGCGTCGCGTCCAGCGCGCTGAAGGGCTCGTCGAGCAGGACGGCACGCGGTCGCGGCGCGAGCGCCCGCGCCAGGGCGACCCGCTGCTGCTGGCCGCCGGAGAGCTGGTGGGGACGGCGCCGCTCGCTCCCCGGCAGCCCGACGAGGTCGAGCAGCTCGGCCACCCGCTGCCGCCGGGTCCGGCGGTCGAGCCCGCGCAGCCCGAAGCCGACGTTGCCCGCGACGTCGAGGTGCGGGAAGAGCGCCCCCTCCTGGGGCACCAGCGTGACCTGGCGGGCCTCGGCGGGCAGGTGCCGCCCCGGGCCCTCGACCGGCTCGCCCCCGACCGCGATGGTCCCCGCCTCGGGACGCTCCGTGCCGGCCAGCGCCCGCAGCAGCGTGGTCTTGCCGCAGCCCGAGGGGCCGACGACGGCCAGCAGCCCGCCCTCGACGCGCAGGTCGACCCCGCGCAGCGCGGCCACCGCCGGTGGTCCGGGATAGGTCAGGGCGAGACCGGTGACCTCGATCGGGGTCATGGCCGGACCTCCCGGCGCCCCACCGCGAGCATCGCGGTCGGCACGGCCGCGGCGAGCACGATCACCACGGCGTACGGCGCGGCCGCGGCGTACGACGCCGCGCTGACGTGGCCCCACAGCCGCGTCGCCAGGGTGTCGAAGCCGGTCGGACGCAGGAAGAGCGTGGCCGGCAGCTCCTTCATGATCGTGAGGAAGACCAGCGTCGCAGCGGCCCCCGCGCCGGGGGCGCTCAGCGGCAGCACCACGTCGCGCCAGACGCCGGCGCGGCCGCGGCCCAGCGAGCGCGCGACGTCCTCGAGCACGGGCGCGACCGTGGCCACGGAGGCGACGATCGCGGCGAGCCCGAGGGAGAGGAAGAGCACGGCGTACGCCGCGACCAGCATCGGCAGCTGCTGGTAGAGCGCCGGGGTGACGCGGACGCCGAAGAAGACCAGCGCCAGCCCCACCACGACGCCGGGCAGGGCGTGGCCGGCGTACGCCGCGCCGACGCCCGCAGCGCTGAGCCGGCTCGGGTGCCGCACCGCCAGCCAGGCGAGCGGGAAGGCCAGCCCGACCACCACGAGCGCCCCGAGCGCCGCGACGAGGGCGGTGTTGGCCAGGGCCGTGACGACCTGGGCGGGGTCGGCCACCGAGGTGCCTCGCACCAGCCAGCGGCCCATGCCGTACGCCGGGACGCCCAGCGCCGCGACCAGCACGGCCACGGGCGGCAGGGTCGCCCACCAGCGGGCCCGGCCGAGCGGGAGCACCCGCTGAGGGCGGACGGCGCCGCTCCCGACCTTGGCCACGCGCCGCCGCGAGCGGCCCTCGAGGGCGACGACCAGCAGGGCCAGCAGGGCGAGCACGCAGCCCAGCACCGCGGCGGGGGTGCGGTCGAAGGAGGCCCGGTAGGAGCGGAAGATGCTGGTGGTCAGGACCTCGTGGCGCATCGTCGCGACCGCGCCGAAGTCGCTGAGCACGTAGAGGCCCACGAGCAGGCCCCCGCCCGCGGCGGCCGGCCGGAGCTGCGGCAGGGTGACCCGCCGGAGCACGCCCGTCGGACGGGTGCCCAGCCCGCGGGCGACGTCCTCCAGCGCGGGGTCGCAGCGGCGCAGCGCCGCCAGGGCGGGCAGGTAGACGTAGGGGTAGGAGATCGTGGTCAGCACGATCACCGACCCGAGCCGGCCCGCGACCTCGGGGGCCACCCCGATCCAGCTCCACGCCGCGACGTACGACGGCAGCGCGAGCGGCAGCGCGAGGGCCACCCGGAGCACCCGGCGGCCCGGCAGGTCGGTGCGGGTCACGAGCAGGGCCAGCCCGACCCCGAGCACCAGGCACAGCACCGTGACCGTGCCGGCGAGCTCGACCGAGCGGAGCACCAGCGCCAGCGTGCGTGGCCGCCACAGCGTCGCCGCGACGCCGTCCCAGCCGCGCTCGGTGGCCCGGACCAGGAGGTAGCCCAGGGGCACCAGCGCGAGCCCGGTCACCGCGAGGGTGACCAGGCTCAGCACCGGCGCCCGGGAGAGCGACTGACGCAGTGCGCTCAGCTGAGCAGCCCCGCCTCGGTCAGCAGCGCCTGGGTGTCCTGCAGCGAGTCGAGGTCCGAGAGGTCGAGCTGCGGCCCCTCGAGCTCGTCGAGCGCGGGCACCCCCTCGGGGTCCGGGACGCCCTCGACGACCGGGTACTCGAAGGTCTCCTCGACGAAGTACTGCTGGCCCTCCTCGGAGAGCAGGTACGCCACGAAGGCCTGCGCCTCCTCGTTGGCCTCGCCCTGCGGGGTGAGGCCCACGGCGGTCGCGTTGACCAGGCCGCCCGGGTCGTCACCGGAGGGGAAGACCAGCTCGCTGTTCATGTTCTCCACCCCACCGACCTCGGGGGCCGTGCGCGCCCAGTAGTAGTGGTTGATGAGCCCGATCGGCTGGTCGCCGGCCTCGACGGCCTCCAGCACCTCGGAGTTGCCCTCGTAGACGGTGGCGTCGTTGGCCTGCATCTCCTCCAGCCAGGCCGCGGCGGCGTCCTCGCCCTGGCTGACCCGGAAGCCGGTCATGAAGGCCTGGAAGCCGGCGTTGCCGGGCACCCAGGCGACCTGGCCGCGGTAGGCCGGGTCGGTCAGGTCGAGCACGCCCTCCGGGGGCGTCTCGACGAGGTCGGGGTTGTAGACGATGACGCGCGAGCGACCCGTCACGCCGACCCAGTCGGTGCCCTCGGCCGGCCGGAAGCGCTCGTCGGCGCGCTCGACGACCTCCTGGGGCAGCGAGCCGAGCAGGTCGGCCTTGGCCAGCGCGCCGACGGCGCCGACCTCCTGGGAGTAGAAGACGTCGGCGGGCGTCGCGTCGCCCTCCTCGAGCAGCTGGGCCGCCATCTCGGCGGAGTCGCCGTAGCGGACGTCGATCTCGACGCCGGTCTCCTCGGCGTACCGGTCGACCAGGGGCTGCAGCAGCTCCTCGTCGCGCCCGGAGTACAGCGTGAAGGCGGGACCGTCGTCCCCCTCGTCGCCCGAGCCGGCGTCGGAGCCGCCGCAGGCGGACAGGACGAGCGCGGCACAGACCGCGGCGAGGGAGAGGTGCCAGGGACGGCGCAGGGTCATGGGGATGCTCCTCGGAAGGACGGGCTCGCGGTCGGCTCCACGAGTCAGGGCGCCGCGGTGGGCTGGTGCCACAGCAGGCACCAAGGTAAGGCAAACCTAAATAGTTGTCGCAGGCACACTTTCCGCTCCGGAGTCGCCACGCGCCGCAGCGACGCGTGGCACCATTCCAGCCAAGGCCGACGACGAGCGGGAGGCTCCCGACCTCGAGCTGCCCTCGCTCTTCGGACGCCGCCGCAAGCGCCGGCGCGACGAGGCCGGCCCTGCCGCAGAACCTGCCGCAGAACCTGCCGCAGAACCTGCCGCAGAGGCCGCCGCACCGCCCCCCGCCGCCGAGCAGACCCGTCCGCTGCGCGCCACCGGCGCCGCCAAGCGGGTGCCGCCGACCCCGCCCCCGAGCGCCCGTCCGGTCGACCCCCCGCCCGCGTCGGAGCCGGAGCCCGAACCCGAGCCCGAGCCCGAACCCGAACCCGAGCCGGAGCCGGAGCCGGAGCCGACGGTGCGGCGTGGCCCCGAGCTGCGTTACGACCCACCGCCCGCCCGC
>JBQGFI010000272.1:0-10756 GCA_052040065.1 Marmoricola sp. | reverse complement strand
CGGGGCCGTCGCGCTGCGGGTGCTGACCCAGCTCCGGCGCGACCACCGCACCGCGGCGATGCTGCTGGTGCTGCCGACGCTGCTGATGTCGCTGCTGTGGTGGATGTTCCTCGACCTCCCCGGCGCCGGCTTCTCCGCCCTCGGTCCGGCCCTGCTGGCGCTGGTGCCCTTCATCCTGATGTTCCTGGTGACCTCGGTGACGACCCTGCGCGAGCGCACCTCCGGCACTCTCGAGCGGCTGCTCGTCATGCCCATGGGCAAGCTCGACTTCCTGCTCGGCTACCTGGTGGCCTTCGGACTGGTCGCCGCGCTGCAGTCGGCGGTCGCCGTGGGCGCCTGCGTGTGGCTGCTCGACCTCACCGTCGTGGGCTCGGCGTGGCTGCTCCTGCTGGTCGCGGTGGTCGACGCCGTCCTCGGCACCGCGCTCGGGCTCTTCGTCTCGGCCTTCGCGCGCACCGAGTTCCAGGCGGTGCAGTTCATGCCCGCCGTCGTCATCCCGCAGATCCTGCTCTGCGGGCTCTTCGTCGCCCGCGACCAGCTGCCCCGCGTGCTCGAGGTGGTCTCCGACCTGCTGCCCCTGTCGTACGCCGTCGACGCCATGCAGGCCGTGGCCACCTCCACCGACCCCGTGTGGGGCGAGGTCGGCGTCGTCGCGGCGTACGCCGCCGCGGCGGTCGCCCTCGGCGCGCTCACGCTGCGACGTCAGACCGCCTGAGGGACGGCTTGGGTCACTCCCAGCGCAGCGTGCGGCGGTGCGCCCAGTAGGCGGTCGGGTCCTCGGGGGTCGGCTCCGGCGGCTCGGTCACCTCGAGGGCGGCGAGGTTGGCGTGCAGCTGGGAGACCGAGGAGGCGCCGCTGAGCACGACGTCGGCCCACGGCTGGGCGAGCGCGGCGGCGAGCGCCTCGGCGTCGCGCTCGGCGAGCCGCCCGTTGGCCAGCGCCTCCTTGACCACGACCGACCAGCCCGCCGCGTGGGCCTCGGCCAGGGTGGGGCCCACCGACGGCTCGAGCAGGTTCCAGGTCGACTGCACGGTCGAGAAGGGGGTCTCGTGCAGGGCGAGCGCACGCCGCAGCACCGTCGCCTGGTCGGGGCCGCTGGTCGAGAGACCCACGCGGACGCCGGTCGCCGCGAGGCCGCGCAGCGCGTCGAGCACCCCGGGGTCGTCGAGCGCCGGCGAGTCGGAGGTCAGGCTGTGCACGAGGTAGAGGTCCGGGGCGCGACCGAGGGCCGCACGGGTCTCGCGCCACTGCCGCTCGAAGGTCGCGAGGGTGTGGTCCTTGACCTCGTGCTCGGCGGCACCGGGCTCGAAGCCGGCCACGTAGGTGTAGCCCCACTTGGAGCCCACCGTCACGCCGGGGCGCGGCGCCGCGGCCAGCCAGCTGCCCACGAACTCCTCGCCGGCGCCGTAGGAGCGCGCGGTGTCGACGTGCCGGACGCCCGCGGCCCACGCCGCGTCGAGCACCTCGTGGGCGTGTCGCTCCAGGCGGGCGCGGTCGTAGCGGGCCTCGCCCAGCTCGCGATCGAGGTCCTGGTGGAGGTTGAGGTACTCCGGGCGTCCGAGGGCCGCCGTGCCGAGTCCGAGCCGCGCCGTCATGGGTGCGATCGTGCCAGGTGCACCGGACGGTTACCGTGGCTGGCGCACCCCCGCCCTGAGATGCGAGAAGCCGGAGGACCCGACGGTGCTGCGTCAACCGATCCTGCTGCTCGCCCGCAGCGAGCAGGTCAAGCACCTGGTGACGAGGCTGCCCGTGGCCGGCAGCATCGTCGACCGCTTCGTGCCGGGGGAGACGACCGCGGCCGCGGTGGCGGCCACCCGGGCGCTGGTCGACGACGGTCTCGAGGTCACGCTCGACTACCTCGGCGAGGACACGCTCGACCGCGCGCAGGCCGAGGCCACCGTGGCGGCGTACCTCGAGCTCCTCGAGGCCCTCGGTGCCGCCGGCCTCTCGCGCACCGCCGAGGTCAGCGTCAAGCTCTCCGCCATCGGCCAGGCGCTGCCCGACGACGGGCCACGGCTCGCCACCGAGCACGCCCGCCGCATCTGCCACGCGGCGCGCACGGTCGGCACCACGGTCACCCTCGACATGGAGGACCACACCACCACCGACCTGACCCTCGCGACGCTGCGCGAGCTGCGCCACGACTTCCCCGAGACGGGTGCGGTGCTGCAGGCCTACCTGCACCGCACCGAGGCCGACTGCCGCGCGCTGGCCCACGAGGGCAGCCGGGTGCGGCTGTGCAAGGGCGCCTACCAGGAGCCGGCCGAGGTCGCCTACCAGGACCGCGAGGACGTCGACAAGTCCTACGTGCGCTGCCTGAAGGTCCTCATGGCGGGCTCGGGCTACCCGATGGTCGCCACCCACGACCCGCGGATGGTCAAGATCGCCTCGGCGCTGGCGACGCGCAGCGGCAGGGTGCCCGGCAGCTACGAGTTCCAGATGCTCTACGGGTGCCGCCCCGAGGAGCAGCGGCGGCTGGCGGCCGCCGGCGAGCGGACCCGCGTCTACCTGCCCTACGGCGAGGAGTGGTACGGCTACCTGATGCGCCGGCTCGCCGAGCGTCCGGCCAACCTGACCTTCTTCGCCCGCGCCCTGGTGTCGAAGAAGTAGCGCCCGAGGAGGCAACCAGATGACCGTCGCGATCATCGGCGCCGGGGTGATGGGGGAGACCCTGCTCTCCGGCCTGGTCCGGGGTGGGCACGACCCCGCCGACCTGCTCGTGGTGGAGCGCCGTCCCGAGCGGGCCGAGGAGCTGGCCGAGCGGTACGCCGTGACCGTGGTGCAGGACGTGGCCGCGGTGGCCCGGGCCGAGACCGTGGCCCTGGTGGTCAAGCCGCAGGACATGGGTGACGTGCTCGACGAGCTCGCGCCGCACGTGGCTCCGGGCCAGCTCGTGGTGAGCCTGGCCGCCGGCATCACCACGGGGTTCGTGGAGAGCCGGCTGCCCGACGGCGTCGCCGTGGTCCGGGTGATGCCCAACACCCCGGCGCTGGTCGACGAGGGCATGGCCGCGGTGTCGCCGGGCAGGCACTGCGACGAGGAGCACCTGGCACGGGCCGAGGCGATGCTGGCGCCGACCGGGCGCGTCGTCCGGGTGCCGGAGAAGCAGCAGGACGCCGTGACCGCGATCTCCGGCTCCGGGCCCGCCTACCTCTTCTTCGTCGTCGAGGCGATGATCGAGGCCGGCGTGCACCTCGGGCTGCCGCGCAGCACCGCCACCGAGCTCGTGGTGCAGACCGTGGTGGGCTCGGCCAAGCTGCTGCGCGAGACCGGCGACCACCCCACCGTGCTGCGCGAGCGGGTCACCTCGCCGGGGGGCACCACCGCCGCCGCGATCCGGCAGCTGGAGGACCACAAGGTGCGGGCCGCCTTCATCACCGCGATGGAGGCCGCCCGCGACCGCTCCCGGGCGCTCGCCTCGACCGACGACTGAGCACGCGCCGGCAGCGAGTAGTTTCACCTCACATGAGCGACTCCAGCGCGCCGGGCGACGGTCCCGGCTGTCGCGCGTGCCTGGTCTACGACGAGTCGCTCGTGGGCTACGACTTCGGTCCGGGCCACCCGATGAGCCCGATCCGGGTCGACCTGACCGTCGGGCTCTCCCGCCACAGCGGCGTGCTGGACCGGCTGCGCACGGTGGTCGCCCCCGACGCCACCGAGGACGAGCTGCTCACCGTGCACGACGAGCGGATGATCGAGGCGGTGCGCGCCGCCGGTGCCGCGCCGCCGCGCGTCGACGCGGCGTACGGGCTGGGCAGCGACGACAACCCCGTCTTCGCGCACATGCACGAGGCCTCGCGCCACGTGGTCGGGGCCAGCCTGGAGGCGGCGCGGCAGGTCTGGCGCGGCGAGGCCGACCACGCCGCCAACATCACCGGCGGCCTGCACCACGCGATGCCCGACCGCGTCAGCGGCTTCTGCGTCTACAACGACGTCGCCGTCGCGATCCGCTGGTTGCTCGACCAGGGCGCCCGCAGGGTCGCCTACGTCGACGTCGACGTGCACCACGGCGACGGCGTCGAGCGGATCTTCTACGACGACCCACGGGTGCTGACGATCTCGCTGCACGAGACCGGGCAGATGCTCTTCCCGGGCACCGGCTTCCCGGCGGACTCCGGCGGGCCCGACGCGGTCGGCTCCGCGGTAAACCTGGCGCTGCCGCCCGGCACCGCCGACGCCGGGTGGCTGCGGGCCTTCCACGCCGTGGTCCCCGACCTGGTGCGCGCCTTCGAGCCCGACGTGCTCGTCACCCAGCACGGCTGCGACAGCCACCGCGACGACCCGCTGGCGCACCTGGCCCTGAGCGTCGACGGGCAGCGGGCCAGCTACCTGGCCCTCCACGACCTCGCCCACGAGGCGGCGGGGGGCAAGTGGGTGGCCTTCGGCGGGGGAGGCTACGCCGTGGTCGACGTGGTGCCCCGGTCGTGGACGCACCTGCTCGCCACGCTGGGCGGCGTCCCGCTCGACCCCGCGACGCCCACGCCGCAGGTCTGGCGCGACGACGTGCTCGAGCGCTTCGGCGTCCGCGCGCCCTCGCGGATGACCGACGGGCGGGAGCCGTCGTTCCGCTCCTGGGAGGACGGCTACGACCCCGGCACCTGGCTCGACCGCGCCGTGCAGGCGACCCGCGACGCCGTCTTCCCCGAGCACGGCCTGGACCCGCTGGTCTAGGCGGCGCGACCCCCGCGAAGACGGCCCTGACCTGGGGTCGAGTGACCCGGACGAAGCGAAAGCAAGCGGACACGCCGTTTTCACTTGCGTCACTTTGGGGAAAACATGGCTCATTGGTCACAGGTGGGCCTATATTCCTCTCAGCGCACGTGGGGGGACGTCAGAGGACGTCCGGAGGCGTGCGACCAGAAAGCTTGGTGTGTGATGCCGACCGACATTCCCGGAGACATCTCCGAGGTCAAGTTCCTGACCGTGGCCGAGGTGGCCGCGCTGATGCGCGTCTCGAAGATGACGGTCTACCGACTCGTCCACAACGGCGAGCTTCCCGCGGTCCGCGTCGGGCGATCGTTCCGTGTCAAGGAGGACGACGTGCACCTCTACCTGCGCAGCAGCTTCTTCGACGCCGGCTGAGGCCGCGCGCCGCCTCGTCCACGTCCGCGACGCGATTGGGAGCCCTGGCTACCCGGCGGTTAGGCTGACTCTTCGGGTGCCGGCTCCGCCGGCCGCCCGCACGACTCTCGACCGCAGGACCCGGGGCACCGCTCCGGGCCGACGAGCAGGAAGCAGGCCGACGTGGGTTCTGTCATCAAGAAGCGGCGCAAGCGCATGGCGAAGAAGAAGCACCGCAAGCTGCTGAAGAAGACGCGCGTGCAGCGCCGCCGTCTCGGCAAGTAGCCCGGCGTCCCTCCCCCGATGGGTCAGGTCGTGCTCGTCACCGGCGTCGCCGGTGACCTCGGCCGCCGGTGCGCGGCGCAGCTCTCGACGGCCCCCGGTGTCGACCGGGTGGTCGCCGTCGACGTGCTGCCGCCGCGCGGTGACCTCGGGGGTGCCGACTTCGTGCGCGCCGACATCCGCAACCCCGTGATCGCCAAGGTGATCGTGCGGGAGCGCGTCGACACGGTCGTGCACACCAGCGTCGCCGCGACCGCGGCGGCCGCCGGTGGCCGCTCCTCGACCAAGGAGCTCAACGTCATCGGCACCATGCAGCTGCTCGCGGCCTGCCAGCAGGCTCCTGAGCTGCGCAAGCTGGTCGTGAAGTCCAGCGCGGCCTTCTACGGCGCCTCACACCGCGACCCGGCGATGTTCACCGAGGACATGACGGCCAAGCGGCTCCCCGGCAGCGGCTACGCCAAGGACGTCACCGAGGTGGAGTCCTACACCCGCGGCTTCGCCCGCAGGCGCCCCGACGTCGCGGTCACGACGCTGCGCACGGCCAACCTGATCGGCCCGACCATCACCTCGGCGATGAGCGGCTACTTCGGGCTGCCCGTGCTGCCCTCGGTGCTCGGCTTCAACCCGCGGCTGCAGTTCCTGCACGAGCAGGACGCCCTCGACGTGCTGCAGCACGCCGCCACCTCCGAGGTGGCCGGCACCTACAACGTCGCCGGTGACGGGGTGCTCACCCTCTCCCAGGTGGTGCGGCGCCTCGGCCGGCCGACGCTGCCCATGCCCGCGGCGCTGGTGCCCTCCTTCGGCTCGGCCCTGCGCCAGACCAAGGTCGCCGACTTCTCGCCCGACGCGGTCGCCTTCCTGACCTTCGGTCGGGGACTGGACACCACGCGGATGCGGACGATGCTCGGCTTCGAGCCCCGCTACACCACCGAGCAGGCCCTCGCCGACTTCGCAGCGGCGGTCGGGCCCGGCGTGCTCGCCCCGCGGCGGGTGCGCGCCGTCGAGCGCACGCTCGTCTCCGCGCTCCGCTCGGAGCGGCCCGAGCCGGTGCCCGCGGCGGCGCTGCCGACGTGGGAGGCGGCCCAGGAAGCGGCCCAGGAGTCCGAGGGGGAGACCCGCCCGGTCCGCGCGCGCACCAAACAGAGGGGTGGTCGCGATGGGTGACGCCGAGATCATCCCGCTCGGGACCCGCGGCCGACCCGGGCGCGGGAGCGGCGCGCAGCGGCCCTCCAGCACCAGCCGGGGGCTCGCGGCCGGTCGCCGCCCGAGTGCGCGCGGCGACGTACCCCGCCAGGAGGTGCCGGCCGACGAGCGGACCGACGAGCCGGGCCAGGCCGCCGAGAGCACCGAGAGCACCGAGATCGTCGAGAGCACCGAGACCGCCGCGACGGCCAGGCCCGCCAGGAAGGTGCCCCGGCCGCGACCGACCGATACGGGCGCCGCGGTCCCCCCTCCGAGCACCACGCCCGTCGAGGCCGACGAGACCGACGAGGCCGGCGAGGCCGGCGAGTCCGGCGAGCCGAGCGCACCCCGCGTCGCGGCGCGCACCGAGCACCGCCTCCCGGGTCCCTCCTTCGCCCCGGGCGAGTGGCTCGCGGCGCTCACGACCGCCGCGAAGGAGGTCTTCGGCGAGCAGTGGGAGCCGCGGCTGGCCGAGATGCTGGCCTTCCTGCGACGCCGGCTCACCGGCGACTACGAGGTCGACGACTTCGGCTTCGACCCCGAGCTGACCGACCGCTTCCTGCTCGCCGCCGTGCGTCCCCTGGCCGAGAAGTGGTTCCGCATCGAGGTCGTGGGCGCCGACAACATCCCCGCCGAGGGCGGGGCGCTGGTGGTCTCCAACCACTCCGGCACGGTGCCGGTCGACGGCATGATGACCGCCGTGACCGTGCGGGACCACACCGGCCGGCACCTGCGTGCCCTGGGCGCCGACCTGGTCTTCCGGCTCCCCGTGGTCAGCGACGTCTTCCGTCGCGGCGGCGCCACCTTGGCCTGCACCGAGGACGCCGAGCGGATGCTCCGCGACGGCGAGCTCGTCGGCGTCTGGCCGGAGGGCTTCAAGGGCATCGGCAAGCCCTTCAGCGAGCGCTACAAGCTGCAGCGGTTCGGCCGCGGAGGGTTCGTCTCCGCCGCGATCCGCACCGGCGTGCCCATCGTGCCGACCTCGGTGGTCGGCGCCGAGGAGATCTACCCGCTCGTGGGCAACGTGCCGTCGCTCGCGCGGCTGCTCGGCCTGCCCTACCTGCCCATCACCCCGCTCTTCCCGTGGCTCGGTCCGCTGGGGCTGGTGCCGCTGCCCTCCAAGTGGCTCATCGAGTTCGGCGAGCCGATCCGCACCGACGAGTACGACGCCGGCGCCGCCGACGACCCGATGCTCGTCTTCAACGTCACCGACCAGGTGCGCGAGTCGATCCAGCAGACGCTCTACACGCTGCTGATGAAGCGGCGCTCGGTCTTCTCCTGACCTCGCGCGGCCGCCGACCGGCGCTCAGTCGCCGAGCAGCGAGGCCCCGCCGCCGAGCGAGCCGGTCACCCCGCTGACGCCCTCGAGGGCCTGGTCGACGGTGTCGGTGACGCCGCGGACCGGCTGCTCCAGGGGACCGGTGGCGCCCGGCAGGGGGCCGGTGACCTGGCTGACGCCGTCGCCGAGTCCCTCGACGAGGTCGTCGACGGCCTGGGTGGTGCCCTTCACGGTGTCGCGGACGCCGTCCCCGACGCCCCCTCCCACGGTGCCCCCGACGGTGCCCCCGACCACGTCGCCGACCGAGCCGACGGTGGTCGTCACGGTGCTGGCCACGGGGCCGCGGACCGTCGGCAGGCTGGCGGGCCACTCCCGGCCCGACGGGAGCCGGGGCACCTGGCCGGCCTCGCGCTCGGCCACCTCGCCGAGTGCGCGGATCTGCGAGCGGTCGAGCGCGCCCAGTGCCTGGCTGTCGAGCTTGGCCTGGTCGGCCGGTCGGGCGAGCAGCACCTCGATGCTGGGCGCGCCGGCCGCCTCGGCGAGGGAGTCGGAGGTCGGGAGCGCGAGCGCGTCGCCGCACTCCGCGCACAGCGTCCGCGCCTGGCGGTCGAGCGCCTCGAGCGTGTCGGCGGCCTCGAGGGTCACGCTCTGCACCGCCGGGTCGTCGGTGTCGAGCGACTCCAGGCGGGGCAGCTGGGTGGCGGCGAAGTCGCGCACCGCGGTCACGGCCTCGGCGTCGCCGTCGGCCTGGTAGGCGGCGAAGAGCTCGCGGGCGCCGGTGTCGGCCAGGGAGCCGAACTCCTCGACCGAGCGCACCACCAGCGCCGTATCGGCGTCACTGCGCTGCAGCGCGGCGGCCTCGTCGAGCCGGGTCGCGGCGTGGGCCAGGGCGGTCTCCCCGCGCGAGGCCTCACCGAGGCTCAGGGTCGAGACGACCTGCTCGCCGCCCCGCTTGAGCGGGTAGAGCGGGTCGCCGGGCAGCGAGCCCTGGGCGGCGACCGCCATGCCCGCGGTGCCGCCGACGATGGCCAGGGAGGCGGCGAGGGTGCCGACCCGGCGGCGTACGGGCGTGGGGGTCGCGGCGACGCGGCGCACGGGTGCGGGGGCGGCGACGAGCTCGGTCTCGGCGGCCCGCATCAGCCGCTCCCGCAGGTCGGCCACGAAGTCGGCCCGCGGCTCGACGGGCGCGTGGTGGGTGAGCAGGGAGACGGTGCGGAGCAGGTCGGCGTGACGCTGCTCGACCTCCGGCGTGGCGCCGCCCGTCAGCGCGGCGTGCAGCTCCTCGGCGTCCTGCCGGGAGCGGAAGAGGGAGGTCATGCGCGTCGTCCTGACCACGAGTGGGGAGTGGTGGTGCAGGGCCGCCCCCGGCCAGGGAGGGAGGTGGCCGGGGGGCGCCCTGTCGCTGCGCCCAACGAGGTCCTCGGCGCGGAAGTTATGCGGCGCGCGAAGTTACCGACGGGAAACGTTCCCAGTGGTCTAGAAATCCCACGGATTCCGTCGTGGACGACCGCGATGTGAGACGTCATCGGAGGTCCTCGGGCATCGCCTTGGCCAGGTTGCGGACGCCGCGCAGCTGCAGCTGCTTCACCGCACCGGCGCTGCGCCCCAGCACCTCCGCGGTCTCGGCGATCGAGAGCCCCTGCAGGAAGCGCATCACCAGGCACTCGCGCTGCTCGGTCGGCAGCTCCTCGAGCGCCGCGAGCAGCACCTCGTTGGTCAGGCTCGCGAGCACCTCGGCCTCGGGGCCCTCGGTGGCGCTGTCGAGCGTGCGGGTGTCCTCGGTGGTGTGCTCGAGGCGGGTGCGGCTGGCCTTGAAGTGGTCGGTGGCCAGGTTGCGGGCGATGGTGGTCAGCCAGGCGCCGAAGTCCTTGCCCTGCCAGCGGAAGGAGCTCATCGAGCGCAGCGCGCGGAAGAACGTCTCGGAGGTGAGGTCCTCGGCCAGCGTCACCGAGCCGACCCGGTAGTAGAGGAAGCGGTAGACGCTGCCCTGGTAGTGGTCGTAGAGCTGGCCGAAGGCGGCGGCGTCGCCGTTGCGCGCGAGCTCGACGAGCGCGATCAGCCGTCGGCCCTCGGCCTCGTCGTCGTGCGAGGACGCCGCGTGCTCGCGGTCGTCGCCGACGCCACCGGGCGGCGAGCCGGTCACCGTGCGACCGGGACCACCCGCCTGGCTGGGCAGCCGGTGACCGCCGGCAGGGCCGCCCGCAGGACCGTCGGCGAGGAGGAGCTGCGGGCGCTGGGCGCGCAGCACGTCGAGCACGGCGCGACGCAACGCGTCGAGGCCGTGCCGTCCCTCCAGGTGCGGCATGGTGACCCCCGACCGGCCCGGTGTGCCGGCTCCCTCGGTTCAGCCCGAGGATACGGCCTGGGTGGACAGGTGTGAACCGATCCGGACCGGTCGTCGCTGCGTCGTCAGCCGATCCGTCGGCGGATGGCGGTGCCGGCGGCCAGGGTGCCGGCGGCGGCGCCGGCCAGGGCACCCGCGAGCATCGTGGCCCGGGCGGCCTTGCGCCCGGTGCGGTAGTCGCGGACCCGCCAGCCCTCGCGGCGGGCGTGCTCGCGCAGCCGGGTGTCGGGGTTGATGGCGCACGGGTCGCCGACGATCGAGAGCATCGGCAGGTCGTTGTAGGAGTCGGAGTAGGCCGAGCAGCGCGCGAGGTCGAGCCCGAAGCGCTCGGCCAGCTGCTGCACGGCCACGGCCTTGGCCGAGCCGTGGAGCATCTCGCCGACGAGCTCGCCGGTGTAGACGCCGTCGACGTGCTCGGCGACGGTGCCCAGGGCCCCCGTGAGGCCCAGCCGGCGGGCGATGATGGTGGCGATCTCGATCGGCGCGGCGGTCACCAGCCACACCCGCTGGCCCTGGTCGAGGTGCAGCTGGGCGAGCGCGCGGGTGCCGGGCCAGATCCGGTGGGCCATGCTCTCGTCGAAGATCTCCTCGCCGAGCGACTCCAGCTC
>JBQGFI010000271.1:0-4869 GCA_052040065.1 Marmoricola sp. | reverse complement strand
GCCCTCGGGGTCGCCGACGGCACCCACCATCGTCACGGCGGCGCCGGCACGGGCGGCGGCGAGCGCCTGGTTGGCGCCCTTGCCGCCGGCGAGGCGGCGCAGTCCCTCGCCCAGCACGGTCTCGCCCGGCGCCGGGTGCCGCTCCACGCGGGTGACGAGGTCGACGTTGAGCGAGCCGAGGACGACGACGCGGCTCACGCGGAGCCGCTCACGGTGCGCCACCCCAGGTCGGCGTAGCGGGCGCCGTCGACCTCGAGCGCGACGTCGAGGATCGCCGGCGCCTGGCCGTGGGGGTCGTGCGCGAGGTCGCCGTCCCAGTCGCGCAGGTCGACGATCGTGCGGCCGCGCGACCAGGTGCCGGCCAGCTCCACCCGCACGGGGAGGCGCGTGGTCGAGACGCCCTCCGGGTCGAGCACCGCGCAGACCGCCCCGGCGTCGCCGATGGTGGCGTCGGCGTCACCGAAGCGCTCGCTCTGGAAGTCGATGAGGCGGGCGGCCAGGCCGGCGGGGCCGGCGTCGGTGAGGTGGTCGCGCACCCGGTCGCGGGAGACCCGTGGGCCGTAGAAGACGTCGAGTCCGTACATCGTCACCGGCACGCCGAGCTCGGCGCACGCGTCGAGCACCACGGCCGCGGCCTCGGGGTCGTGGAAGACGTTGAACTCCGCGCTCGCGGTCGCGTTGCCCACCTGCGCCGCACCGCCCATGAAGACCACCCGGGCCAGGCCGCGCGCCACCTCGGGGTAGGTGCGCAGCAGCAGCGCGATGTTGGTCAGCGGCGCGAGCGGCACCAGCGTCATCGGCTCCGGGGCGTCCGTGAGCAGGTCGCGCAGCAGCTCGACCGCGTGCCGCTCGTCGGGCACCCGGGCCGACTTGTGCCAGTCGAGGTCGCCCATGCCGTCCTGGCCGTGCACGTGCCGCGCGTCGGCGAAGGGCTCGAGCAGGGGGACGGCGGCGCCCGCCGCCACGGGCACGTCCTCGCGCCCGCAGGTGTCGAGCACCGTGAGCGTGTTGGCGACCACCTCGCGCAGCGGCGCGTTGCCGCCCACGCAGGTCACGCCGCGCAGGTCGAGCCCCGGGTGCAGCGCCGCCAGCAGCAGCGCGCACGCGTCGTCCACGCCGGTGTCGACGTCCAGGACGACGGGGATGGGGGTGCTCATCGCGGTGGCCTCCCGGTCGCCACGTCGACTCAGATCAGGCCGAGGCCCTTGACGGCGTCGCGCTCCTCGGCGAGCTCGGCGGTGGAGGCGTCGATGCGGCCGCGGGAGAAGTCGTCGATCTCCAGGCCCTGGACGATCTCCCAGTCGCCGCCGGAGGTGGTGACGGGGAAGGAGGAGACCAGGCCCTCGGGCACGCCGTAGGAGCCGTCGGACTGCACCGCCATGGAGACCCAGTCGCCCGAGGCGGAGCCGTGCAGCCAGTCGCGGGCGGCGTCGATCGTGGCGGACGCCGCGGAGGCGGCCGAGGAGGAGCCCCGCGCCTCGATGATGGCGGCGCCGCGCTTGGCGACGGTGGGGATGAAGTCGTTCTCCAGCCAGGCCTGGTCGTCGACGACCTCGGCGGCGTTGCGGCCGGCGACCTCGGCGTGGAAGAGGTCGGGGTACTGCGTGGCCGAGTGGTTGCCCCAGATCGTCATCTTGGTGATGTCGGTGACCGGGGCGCCGGTCTTCGCCGCGAGCTGGCTGATCGCGCGGTTGTGGTCGAGGCGGGTCAGCGCGGAGAAGCGCGACGCCGGGATGTCGGGGGCGTTGGAGAGCGCGATCAGCGCGTTGGTGTTGGCGGGGTTGCCGGTCACGCCGATCCGGACGTCGTCGGCGGCGACTGCGTTGAGCGCCTTGCCCTGCGCGGTGAAGATCGCACCGTTGGCCTCGAGCAGGTCGCCGCGCTCCATGCCCGGACCGCGGGGGCGGGCGCCGACGAGCAGCGCGAGGTTGACCCCGTCGAAGACCTTCTCGGCGTCGTCGCCGATCTCCACGCCGGCGAGGCCGGGGAAGGCGCAGTCGTCGAGCTCCATCACGACGCCCTCGAGCGCCTTGAGCGCCGGGCTGATCTCCAGCAGCCGCAGCTCCACCGGGCGGTCGCCGAGCGCTCCGCTCGCGAGGCGGAAGAGCAGGCTGTAGCCGATCTGGCCGGCGGCTCCGGTGACGGCGACCTTGAGGGGAGTGGTGCTCACGTTTTCTCCTGGTACGACGAGGCGGCGGGTCCCGGCCGACGCTAGCAGCGGCGACCGGCGCGCCGACCACCCGCGGTGCGCCCAGCGCCCGGTCGACCCCGGTCGACCCCGGGCAGGCCCGGGCGGACTCGTGACATCTGTGACGGGTGTGTCGGCGCGGGCTCGCCTATCGTGGCCGTCGTGGAGCCGACCGACCCTCGCACGCTGCGGATCTCCGACGCCGACCGCCACCAGGTGGCCGAGCTGCTGCGGGACGCCGCCGCCGAGGGCCGCCTCGACGTCGACGAGCTCGACGAGCGGCTCGAGGCGGCGTACGCCGCGAAGACCTACGGCGACCTGGTGCCGATCACCCTGGACCTCCCCGGGGGTGACGCCCGGGTGCCCGAGGTGCTCCAGGGCGCCGCGCCGGCGGCCCGCCCCTCGCGGTCGCCGGTCGTGGGACCCCGGCACCAGAGCTCCTACGCGGTGATGAGCGAGACGAAGCGGTCGGGGGCGTGGGTGGTGCCGGCCGAGCACGCCGCGCTCGCGGTGATGGGGTCGGTCGTGCTCGACCTGCGCGACGCGGAGCTGACCGCCCGCGAGACCGTGATCACCGCCAACGCGGTGATGGGGAGCGTCGAGGTCTTCGTCGACGCCTGGACCGCGGTCGTCGTCGAGGGCTTCGGCATCATGGGCTCCTTCCAGGAGGGGCGCTCCAAGGTCGAGGCCGAGCTCGAGCCCGGCTCGCCCGTGGTGCGGGTGCGCGGCGTCGCGCTGATGGGCTCGGTCGAGGTCAGACGCAAGGGCGAGACGCGCGGTGCCCGGCGCCGCATGCTCGGCCACTGACCGGACGGCGCTCGGCTCCCTCGACCGCCCGCCCGCGACCTGACAGGCTGGCGGGGGAGCGACGCGGGTGTGACCCGACGCCGCGCCTGCGATATCTTGACGTGAAGATACTTTCCGCGACAGCCAGGGAGCAGCGCACGTGACCGAGTCGAAGATCATCTACACCCAGACCGACGAGGCGCCCCTGCTGGCGACGTACTCCTTCCTGCCGATCATCGAGGCCTACGCCGCCAAGGCCGGCGTGCCGGTCGAGACCCGCGACATCTCGCTGGCCGGCCGCATCCTCGCGGCCTTCGCCGACCTGCTCCCCGAGGACCAGCGCGTCGACGACGACCTGGCCTACCTCGGCCAGCTCGCCACCGAGCCCGAGGCCAACATCATCAAGCTGCCCAACATCTCCGCCTCCGTGCCGCAGCTCAAGGCCGCGGTCGCCGAGCTGCAGGAGCAGGGCTTCGCGCTGCCGGAGTACGTCTCCGACCCGCAGACCGACGCCGAGCGCGACGCCAAGGCCCGCTACGCCACGGTGATGGGCTCCGCGGTCAACCCGGTGCTGCGCGAGGGCAACTCCGACCGCCGCGCCCCCGAGTCGGTCAAGGGCTACGCCCGCAAGCACCCCCACCGCATGGGCGCCTGGAGCAAGGACTCCAAGACCAACGTCGCGACCATGGACGCCGACGACTTCCGCCACAACGAGAAGTCGGTCGTCATCGAGGAGGCCGGCGAGCTGCGCATCGAGCTGGTGACCGACGCCGGCACCACCGTGCTCAAGGACTCGGTGCCGGTCGAGGCCGGCGAGGTCGTCGACGCGACCTTCATGTCGACCGCCCGCCTGCAGGAGTTCCTGCGGGCGCAGATCCGCCGCGCCAAGGACGAGGGCGTGCTCTTCTCGCTCCACCTGAAGGCCACGATGATGAAGGTCTCCGACCCGATCCTCTTCGGCCACGCCGTGCAGGCCTTCTTCCCGACGCTCTTCACCGAGCACGCCGACGCCCTGCTCGAGCACGACCTGGACCCCAAGAACGGCCTCGGCGGCATCCTCTCGGGTGCCGAGAAGGTCGGCGGCGACGTCTGGACCGCCATCAAGGGCGCGGTCGACCAGGACCTCGCTGACGGCCCCGCGCTGGCCATGGTCGACTCCGACCGCGGCATCACCAACCTGCACGTGCCGAGCGACGTGATCGTCGACGCCAGCATGCCGGCGATGATCCGCACCTCCGGCCACATGTGGGGTCCCGACGGCGAGGAGGCCGACACCCTCGCGGTGATCCCCGACTCGTCGTACGCCGGCGTCTACCAGGTTGTGGTCGACGACTGCCGCGAGCACGGCGCCTACGACCCCGCCACGATGGGCTCGGTGCCCAACGTCGGCCTGATGGCCCGCAAGGCCGAGGAGTACGGCTCGCACGACAAGACCTTCGAGATCGCCGAGGCCGGCACCGTCCGCGTCGTGCAGGGCGACCGGGTGCTGATGGAGCACCAGGTCGAGGCGGGCGACGTGTGGCGCGCCTGCCAGACCAAGGACGTGCCGATCCAGGACTGGATCAAGCTCGCCGTCACGCGCGCCCGCGCCACCGGCGACCCGGCCATCTTCTGGCTCGACGCCGACCGCGCGCACGACGCCAACCTGATCGCCAAGATCCAGCAGTACCTCCCGGAGCACGACACCGACGGTCTCGACATCACGATCGCCTCGCCCGTCGACGCGTGCCGCACCTCGATCGAGCGCATCCGCCGCGGCGAGGACACCATCTCGGTGACCGGCAACGTGCTGCGCGACTACAACACCGACCTCTTCCCGATCCTGGAGCTCGGCACCTCGGCCAAGATGCTCTCGGTGGTGCCGCTGATCAACGGCGGCGGGCTCTTCGAGACCG
>JBQGFI010000270.1:0-9359 GCA_052040065.1 Marmoricola sp. | reverse complement strand
CTGAGAGCGGTGGTCACCGGTACTGGGACGGCGACACCTGGGACGTCCTCACCGGCGAGCAGCGGTACGGCGGCCAGGACTGAGGTCCACCTGCGCCCCCGGGGGTCGGCGGCCCCCACGCACCGTGCCGCGGCCCACCGACCAGCGGTGAGCGCTGTGGCCGGTGGTCGCGCCACCTCACGACCCGCCGGGACTCCTCGCGCCGCACTCGCACGGCAGGGCGGGGGACGAGGCGACGGCCAGCGCTTCGACCGTCACCTCGCAGCCACACTCGGAGCACAGGGCGGTGGTCTCACTGACGCTCGACATGAGTGTGCCCATACCCCGAAGCGGGCGCGACACGACCTGGTGCGGGGTCTTCGCCACGGCCGGAGCCCAGATGTCGAGACGGTTGAGCGTGCCCACCGGGTGTCACGCGCCCCGACCAGGGCACGAGACCTGCAGTGGCTGCAAACCTCGCTGGTCACCAGACGACCCTCGACGGGCGCATCCCCCCGGTGCCGCTCGCCGGGGGTCGTCGTCGGGCGGTGTCGGAGATCCGCCCGGGGCAATCGCCCCGAATCCGTTGCATGTCTGGTCGCTGCTGGGCACCCTGCTCGCGGGGCCTGCAGCATCGCGGGCGGGGGAGGTAGGTCGTGGTCCAGAGAGAGCCCGGTTGGTACCGGGATCCCCACGACTTCCGCGTGCACCGCCGCTGGGACGGCGAGCGCTGGACCGCCGTCCTCCCACGCCTGGCGGGGCCTCTCCCGGGCGCCGGACGGGATGCCGTGCCGTCCGGAGTGGGTACACCTCCGGGCATGACGACCACACCGGCCGAACCCGTCCAGGATCCCGCCTACCAGCCGATCATCCAGCCCGGCGAGGACCCCGGATCCACACCCGACACCGAGCCGGAGCCCGAGCCCAAGCCCGAGCCGCAGTCGGCGTGAGGCAGGATCCCCCCGTGAGCAACGAGCAGACTCCTCCCCCGGTCGATCCGCCCCAGGAGCAGGCCTCCCCCGCCCCCGGGCCGGGTCGTGGCAACGATCCGCTGCGCGGGTCGCGCACCAGCGGCATCTGGGTCGCGGTGCTGGCCCTGGTCGTCGTGGTGATCCTGCTGGCCGTCTTCATCCTGCAGAACACCCAGACCGCGGAGGTCCGCTTCCTCGGGTGGACCGGCACGGCGCCCGTGTCGGCGACGCTGCTGATCGCCGCTGCCGGCGGCGCACTCCTCGTCGCCGCCGCAGGTGCGCTCCGCATCCTGCAGCTGCGGCGTCGCGTGAAGCGCGACCGCAAGCGGGCCTGAGGCAGCACTCCCGACGCTCTGGACCCGATGCTCTGGGCCCGGGCGAGTCCGTCAGGAGAGGTCGGGGCCGAACGGCGGCTGCACCCGGCGGTGCAGGTCGATCACGGGGGCCGACGGTCGCAGGTCGCCGACGTCGCGACGCGCGGCCGGATCCGGTCCGCGCAGCGTGCGCACGCTGACCCGGGCCCCCGACCCCTCGGCCGTGATGACGGCCTCGAGCACCTCGGCACGGTGACCGTGCTCGAGCACCTCCCACACCAGCCGGTCGCCGCTGTCGGAGATGTGCATCAGGCGCCAGCCGGCGTCCTCGATGGCGTGCGACAGCACGACGCAGACGATGCCCGGAGACTCGTCGAACAGCTCGTCGTCCATGTGGACAGACACGCAGAGCTCCGATCGTGGGGTGCTCCCCCTCCGTGCCCCTTGTGGGCACCGATCATGCGGCGTTCAGCCCCTCGGCTCGCCCTCCGCGCCGTCACGGCGGACGTCGTCGGGCTGCGGTGGGCTCTCCTCGGCCGTGTCGTCGGCCTCGTCGCGCTCGGCCCGGTGGGCGGGGGCACGACCGGCGCTCGCGTGGGCGAGCACCTCCTCGTCGGCCACCCCGTCGACGTACGGCGGTGACAGGCCGGGCGTGGTCCGGCTCTCCACGACCTCGTCGAGGTAGCGCAGCACCACGGCCGCCACGGCGAGCACGGGCACGGCCAGGAAGGCACCGGTGATGCCGAACTGCGTGGATCCGAGGGTGACGCCGAGCAGCACGATCGCCGGGTGCAGCGACATCGACTTCGACTGCAGCCACGGGGAGAGCACGTTGCCCTCGAGCTGCTGCACCGCGATCACGACGCCGAGGATGATCAGGGCCCCGGTGAGCCCGTTGGCGACGAGCGCGACGAGCACCGCCAGGGTGCCGGCGACGAACGCCCCCACGATCGGGACGAAGCCGGCGAAGAAGGTCAGCACGGCGAGCGGGACCGCCAGCGGCACGCCGACGAAGAGCAGACCGATGCCGATGAAGACCGCGTCGATGAAGGAGACCAGCGCCTGGGTGCGGATGAAGCCGCCCAGGGTGCGCCAGGCGCGCGAGCCGACCTCGACGAGGTGGTGGCCGGCCCGGGGACCGGCGACGCGGCCCACCAGCGGCAGGAACTTGCGCCCGTCCTTGAGGAACAGGAAGGTCAGGATCAGGCTCAGCACCAGCGTCACCAGGGCGTTGGTGACCGCGGTGACGCCCACGATGACGCCGCCGGCGATCTGGGAGGCCGAGCCCGTGACGTAGTCCTGCAGCCCCTGCAGCGCGTTGTCGATCTGGTCAGCGGTGATGAAGTCGGTCGTCTGGACCCAGCTCTGCAGCTGCTGCAGGCCCTCGTTGACGTCACGGGCGATCTGACCCGACTGGCCGGCGATCTGCGGGGTGATCGCGAAGCCGGCGCCGACCACGACGAGCACGGCGCCCACCAGGGTGAGCCCGGACGCCGCACCGCTGGGCAGCCCCACCTTCTCCCGCAGCAGGCGACTGATCGGCGCCAGCACCGTGGCGAAGAGGATGGCCAGCAGGACCGGGAACAGCGCGAACCAGGTGTACTTCACCACGTAGCCGAGCAGCAGGACGCCGAGCGCGATGCCGACCCACCGCAGGCTCCAGCGCGACAGCCACGAGATGCCCTCCCCGATCGTGTGGGCGCGGCTCGCCGGCGCGGTGACCGCGGGTCCGGGGGCGGCCGGGTCGGGGACCGCCGAGCGGCTGGGGTCGTGGGCCATGTGACACAGCCTGTCACCCCGGGGCGGGCTCCCGCGACGTGGCTCGCCCGCCCGTCACTCCGGCAGCGGCTGCTCCGGCAGGTCGCCGAGGCCGCTGAACGCCCCGAGGTAGCCGGTCACGTCGCCGCGCTCCACGTACGACGCGAGCTGGGCGCGCGTGCGCCGTGAGGTGAGCGCGCGGCCGAGGTCGAAGCCCGAGGCCCGCAGCACCGTCGTGGCACGCTCCGCCGGGCCCTCGGAGCACCAGGTCCAGTCGGGCGCCACCAGCGCGACCGGGGGCAGCCCGTCGAGCGCCGCTGCGAAGCGCCCCGCCATGCGCTCGCGCACCATTGCGAACCCCGCGCTGTCGCTCCCCCCGGGCACGCCGAGCGCGCCGCGGAGGTCCTGCTCGTGGATCACCACGTCGTTGAGGGGCCGAGAGCCGTGGGCCGCCATCCAGCGCTCCAGGTCGGACGCGAGCGCCTCCCACTCCGCGAGCAGCTCCTCGGCCCCGCGGTCGCGGCGGGCGTCGACCTGGGCCTGCGTCCAGCGCGGGTTGTGGTCGTCGGGCTCGTCGCCTGCGAGCACGTCGGCGCCCAGACCCACCATGTGGCGCAGCAGGTCGAGCGCCGTCCAGTCGGGACAGGCGGGCACCCGACGCGACAGCGCCGCCGCGTCGGTCTCCCGCACCAGGCGCGACACCCGCTCACGGGCGCGCGACCACTCCAGGACCGGGTCGTCGTGCGCCGGACCCACGGAGCCGCTCACGGCTCGGCGCGCTCGCTCTCCTGCGCGACCTGCTGCTCTTGCTGCTTGAGGCGGCGCTTGTGCTGCGAGAAGTCCTTGCCGCGCAGCTTCACGAAGCTGTAGACGATCAGGCCCAGGGCGATGAAGCCGGAGGCGATCAGGGTGCCGGCGGTCCACCAGCCACCCGGGAGCCACAACGACTGCGGCAGCGGCCACCACCCCGGTGCCGGCGGCTGGCTGCCCCAGTAGAGCCCGAAGCCGACGAGCCACACCACGCCGAGCAGCGAGACGACGATGCGGGGCCACGTCTTCACGCTGTCGGCCGCGCCCTCCAGCGCCCACAGCTTGACCCGCTCGAGGCGTCGATCGGCCCACTCGTACTGCGTCGCGAGCACGAACATCGAGGCGAGGATGATCATCGCCCCGGGCCCGGGGAGGGGGATCGCGGCGATGCCCACCACGAGCAGCACCCAGCCGAGGATCTTCAGCCCGATCTGCTTGGCAGCCTTCACGTGGTCAGCATACGAGGCGGTACCGACAACCGTGCGTCCCGCCGGGCGTACGACCGGGTGACGAGCGGGTGAACGTCGCTCACTCCTCGTCCGCCAGCGCCTCGTTGTGGGTGCCGGGCCGCGGCGCCCAGGGCAGCTCGCGCGAGGGCCGCACCACGATCAGCTGGTCGCCGCGGGCGAGCAGCGAGATCGTCGGGTCGAAGTAGCGGTAGACCTTCTCGTCGCGCACCACGGCGATCACCTGGTCGGGCAGCGACTGCGGCGCCTTGCCGACCTCGTTGACCATCAGGTCCCGCTGGGCGACCTCGAGCCCCTCGCCGTAGGTCAGCAGGTCCTCCATCACCGCCCCCAGGTTGGGTGAGTACGACGCCAGCCCGAGCAGCCGGCCGACCGCCTCGGACGACGTGATCACCGAGTCGGCGCCGCTCTGCCGCACCAGCGGCACGTTGTCCTGCTCCCGCACCGCGGCGACGATGTAGGCGTCGGGGTTGAGCTGGCGCACGGTGAGGGTGGCCAGCACGGTGGTGTCGTCGCGGTTGGCCGTGATGATCACCTGCCGGGCCAGGTCGACCCGGGCACGCCGCAGCACCTCGCGCCGGGTGGCGTCGCCGGTGACCACCGCCAGCCCGTCGGCGTGGGCCTCCTCCTGGCCGGTGCCGCTGTGGTCGACGATGGTGATCGACTCGCGCGGCGTGCCGTTGCTGACGAGGGTGTCGACGGCGCTGCGGCCCTTGGTGCCGTAGCCGATCACGACGACGTGCTCCTGCATGTGCTTCCTCCAACGGGCGGCGCGGAACATCTCCCGGCCCTGGGTCGCGAGCACCTCGAGCGTGGTGCCGATCAGCAGCACGAGGAAGGCGATGCGCAGCGGGGTGATGACGAAGGCGTTGACCAGCCGGGCGGTCGGCGTGAAGGGCGCGATGTCGCCGTAGCCGGTCGTGCTCAGCGTGACGGTGGTGTAGTAGATCGCGTCGAGCAGCGTGACCTCGTTGTCGGGGTCGCTGTTGTCGACGTACCCCTCGCGGTCGACGTAGACGATGAGCACCGTGAGGGCCAGGATGCCGACGGCCAGCAGCACCCGTCGGCCCAGCTCCCACCACGGTGACCGCGTGGTCGCGGGGAGTCGGAGCAACCCGAAGGCGCGGGGCTGGTCGGCCACGCCCCGAAGCATCGCACGAGTGGGAGGCGGGTCCGGCTCAGCCCCGCCGCAGGGGGACGACGCGCGCCAGCCGGGGCGACTCGCGGCGGCGTACCCGGTCGACGGTGACGGGGCCGTCGGGCCACCAGCACAGGTCGACCCAGTCACCCGGCTGCGGCGCGGCGCCCGGGTCGGCGGCCAGGCGCGCCAGCGCGGCGCCGCCGAGGCTGGCCGTGAGGCGGCCCCGGTCGGTGAGCACCTCGACGAGACCGTCGCCGGTGGCCACCACGCAGCCGGCGCCGTGTCGCGCCCTGGCGGCCGCGGTCACCGCAGCGCCCTACCCGGGGTCGTCATGACGATGAGCGTACGTCGCCCGCCCCGCGACGTGCAGGCGGATATCAGCCCTCGCGCACGGGCTGCGTACGACCGGGAGCGGGGTTCACCGCGGGGTCCGGCGTCAGCGTGGGCGGCTCGTCGGCCACCTCCGTCGCCGCGCCGTCGACCGGTGGCTGCCGCGGGTCGGTGCGCCAGGGCAGCACCCTGCCCAGCGTGGCGCTGAGCGAGAGCCGCCGCTCCCGCTCCTGCCGGGCGGTGGTCAGCTCGACCTGCGGCCACACCTGGTCGATCGCGGCGTTGAGCGCGGCGCCGATCAGGACCGTGATGGAGAGCAGGTAGAGCCACAGCAGCACCGCGATGGGGGCCGCCAGGGGGCCGTAGATCGAGGTCGACTGCGCGGCGGTCTCGACCAGCACCAGCCGCAGCAGCGCCGACCCGAAGACCCAGCACAGCATCGTGAACACCGCACCGGGCAGGTTGTAGCGCCAGCGGGTCCGCACCGGGACCGAGACGTGGTAGAGCAGCGCCAGGAAGCAGGTGCCGAGCACCAGCACGATCGGCCAGTAGAGGCCGCTGAGCCCCGCCAGCCCGGGAGGCAGCCACCGAGCGATGAGCGTGGGCCCCGCCACGATCAGCGGGATCGCGACCACCCCCGTGACCATGCCCACGACGTACAGCACGAACGACAGCGCCCGCGTGGGCACGATCCCCCGCTGGCCACCCAGGCCGTACATGATCGTGATGGTGTCGACGAAGACGTTGAGGGCCCGCGACCCCGACCACAGCGCGAGCACGAAGCCGATCGAGATCACGTCGTAGCGGCCGCCCGCGAGCACCTCGTCGAGGGTCGGCCGGATGATGCTGTCGACCGCCGGCGCCGTGAGCGCCTGGCTCGCGAGGTTGATCACGGTCTCGCGCACCTCGTCGATCTGGGTCTCGCTGAACTGCGCGAAGACGTAGCCGATCGAGCCCGCGAGCGCGAAGATCAGCGGCGGCAGCGAGAGCACGGCGAAGAAGGCGGCCTCGGCGGCCAGCCCCGTGACGCGGTTGTGCATGCAGGTCTGGATCGTGTTGACGACCAGCCGCCACAGCGAGGAGCGCACGGTCGCCCAGGAGAGGCCGCGCACCTGACGGCGCGGGCTGCTCTCGGCCCCCCGGTCCCCGACCATGGCCACTACGTTAGGCCCATGAGCGACGCGACCCGTGTAGCCCCGAACCAAGCGCCGCCCCTGGTGGGTCACGACGTCGTCGGCGGCGACGCGGCGCTGGTCGAGGGCGTGCTGCGCCACGGCTCGCGAGAGGTGCTCGACTCGCTCGGCGAGCTCGGCCGGCTCGCCGGGTCCGCCGAGGCGCGCGAGCACGGTGCGCTGGCCAACCGGCACCACCCCGAGCTGGTCACCTTCGACCGCTACGGCAACCGCGTGGACGAGGTCACCTTCCACCCCTCGTGGCACTGGCTGATGGAGCGGGCGGTGGGCTTCGGGCTGCAGGCCGCGCCGTGGGAGAGCGAGGCCGCTCACCCCCACCTGCGCCGCGCCGCCGGCTTCATGGCGTGGTCGCACACCGAGCCCGGCCACGGCTGCCCGATCTCGATGACCTACGCCGCCGTGCCCGCCCTGCGCACCGACGACGCGCTCGCCAAGGAGTGGGTGCCGCGCCTGGCCGCCACGGCGTACGACCCGGGTCTGCGGCCGGTGGCCGAGAAGGCCGGCGCGCTCGCCGGCATGGGGATGACCGAGAAGCAGGGCGGCTCCGACGTCCGCGCCAACCAGACCGTGGCGACGCCCACGGCGGTCGACGGCGAGTACGAGCTGCACGGGCACAAGTGGTTCACCTCCGCGCCGATGAACGACGTCTTCCTGGTGCTGGCGCAGGCCCCCGACGGGCTCTCCTGCTTCCTGGTGCCCCGGGTGCTGCCGTCGGGCGAGCGCAACCGGCTCGACGTCGTCCGGCTCAAGGACAAGCTCGGCAACCGCTCCAACGCCTCCTCCGAGATCGAGCTGCGCGGCACCTGGGCGCAGCGGCTCGGCGACGAGGGTCGTGGTGTGCGCACCATCATCGAGATGGTCGCCGCCACGCGGCTCGACTGCGTGCTGGGCTCCGCCTCGCTGATGCGGCGTGCGCTCGACGAGGCGTCCTGGCACGTGGCCCACCGGGCGGCCTTCGGCGGCGTCCTCGCCGACAAGCCGCTGATGTGCAACGTCGTGGCCGACCTCGCCGTGGAGTCGGAGGCCGCGACGACGCTCGCGCTGCGGCTGGCGGCCGCGGTCGACCGGCGTACCGACCCCCACGAGGCGGCGCTGCGCCGCATCGCGCTGCCGCTCGCGAAGTTCTGGGTGTGCAAGCGGACGCCGATGATGGTCGCGGAGGCGCTGGAGTGCCTGGGCGGCAACGGCTACGTCGAGGAGTCGGGCCTGCCGCTGCTCTTCCGGGAGTCGCCGCTGAACTCGATCTGGGAGGGCTCCGGCAACGTCAACGCCCTCGACGTGCTGCGCGCACTCACCCGCGAGCCGGAGGCGCTCGAGGCCTGGCTCACCGAGGTCGGCCTGGCCCGCGGCGAGGACCCCCGCCTCGACCGCGCGATCGAGGGCGTCCTCCGCATGCTCGCCGACACCGCGACGCTGGAGCAGTCGGCCCGCCGGCTCGCCGGCCAGATGGCCGCCGTCCTGCAGGCCTCCCTGCTCGTCCGCTTCGCCCCCGCCGCCGTCGCCGACGCCTTCTGCGCCACCCGCCTCGGCGGCGACTACAACGGCACCCTCGGCACCCTGCCTCCCGGCACCGACCTCGCCTCCCTCCTCACCCGCGCCACCCCCACCCTCCCCTGACCCCTCCGCGCGCTGCTGGCGGTGGGCGAGGGCTCGCATACGCGCGGACAGAAGTTCCGACGGCGACCAGACTTGTCATGACATGTCCGGTGACGAACCGGACTTGTGTCCGCGCGTATGCGATCCATCGCCGCTCGCCTGTGGATCGTCGGAGCAGCCGGACGCCGCATGGGCGACAGTGCCGCGGTGACTCCGGCGGTGCGGGTGGTGTGGCGGCAGGGTGGGTTCGCCACCCGCGCCCAGGTGGTCGAGGTCGTGGGCCGCGCGGAGTTCGACGGCGCCGTACGCCGCGGCGAGCTGCACTGGATCTCCCACGGCCGCTACGGGTTGCCCAGCCTGGGCCGTGACGTGGTCGCGGCGCACGGCGTCCGTGGCGTGCTGAGCCACCAGAGCGCGGCGATGTGGCTCGGGTGGCCGGTCAAGACGCCGGGCGCGGTCACCCACGTCACCGTCCCGCGCAGGCGCCGGCTCGCGGCGTCACCGCAGCTGCGGCCCCACTTCACCGACCTGGCGCCCGACGACGTCGTCGACGGCATCTGCACCTCCGTGGCGCGCACGCTCCTCGACTGCCTCCGCACGCTGCCGCCCGACGAGGCCCTCGCCGTCGCCGACTCCGCGCTCCGCGACGGCGTGCCGCGTGTCGTGCTCGACCAGGTGGCCCGGCGGGCGCGTGGTCCCGGCCGCCCGGGCGTCCTCCGGGCCGTCGCCCACGCCGACGCCGGCGCCGCCAACCCCTTCGAGTCGTGCCTGCGCTCGATCGCGCTCGAGGTCCCGGGGCT
>JBQGFI010000269.1:0-2535 GCA_052040065.1 Marmoricola sp. | reverse complement strand
TCGTCGTCCACCTGGAGGAGCAGCGTCGGCGCGCCGCCTCGGCCGACGGACCGCGGGACCCCGAGGTCGCGGCCACCGAGCCCTCGCCGCCCGACCGCACCTTCTCCTCGGTGGCGGTCGTCGACCTCGGCGACCGCGCCGTCGAGCTGGTCCACCCCGGCCGCGGCCACACCGCCGGCGACCTGGTCTGCCGGCTCCAGGACCCCGGGGGCGCCGACGTGCTGCTCGCCGGCGACCTCGTCGAGGAGTCGGGCCACCCGGCGTGGGGCGACGACAGCTTCCCGATGGAGTGGCCGCTCTCGCTCGACCTCGTGAGCGGTCTCGCCTCGCCGGGCACGGTGGTCGTCCCGGGCCACGGGGCGCCGGTCGACCTCGACTTCGTCACCGAGCAGCGCGCCGCCATCGGCGTGGTGGCCGAGACGATCCGCGACCTCGCCACGCGCGGCGTCCCCGTGGACGACGCCCTCGAGGCCGGCGACTGGCCCTACCCCGCCGAGGCGCTCGTCCACGCCGTACGCCGCGGCTACGCGCACCTGCCGCGCTCCCAGCGGCGGCTGCCGCTGCTCTAGGTCGCCCGACCTACTCGTCCGGCTCCTCCGGCGGCGGACCGGTGGGGAAGACGGCCAGCTGCACCTCGACCGGACGGTAGCGAGGATCGCCGTCGCGACCGTCGGCGCGCTCGGCCCACTCGGTCATCAGGGCGATCAGCTGGGACTCCAGCCGCTCGGTCTCCTCCAGGTCCAGCCACAGGTGGCTGATGCTGTCGCCGACCGCCGACTGCCACTCCTGCGGCCACTGCCGGCGGGTGGCGAGCCAGGTGTCCTGGCGAGCCCGGCGGGTGCGCAGCCACTCGGCGCTGACGAGGCGGTGCGCCTCCGCGCTCGTCGGGTCGTCCTGGAAGTCGCGGCCCCGGGTCTGGATCGACTCCGGCGCGGCACGCCACCACCGCTCCCGACCGGTGCCGCGGTCGGGATCGGTCTCGACGAAGCCGTGCCGCTCCAGCTGCCGCAGGTGGTAGCTGGTGGAGCCGCTGGACTCCCCCAGCCGCCGGCCGAGCTCGGAGGCCGTGGCCGACCCCCGTGACATCAGCTCGTCGTAGAGCCGCACCCGCAGCGGGTGGGCCAGCCCGAGCAGCGCACTGCGGTCGAGCCGGCGCACCGGTCGCTGGGTCACAGCTCCTCCGGGCGCCGCACGCGCAGGGCGCGGAAGCGCCACGCCGCCCCCGGCAGCGGCCGCCGGCCGGACCGCGGGGTCCGGACGGCACCGATCAGGTCGGCCTGGCGGGAGCGGGCGAGTGCCTCGTCGAGCTGGTCCATGACGAGGACGCTACGCTCGCAAAGACTTCTTTGCAAGTGTTTCTTTGCAAAGAAGTCACTGCATCCGTCGCGATCCCACCGGCACCACTGCCCGCACACACCTGGCACTTCCCGGCGGAGGCTTCAGCGGTCGAGCGCCGGTTTCACCGGTCAACTGGTGAGACCGCACTCAGGCGGCGTCCGCTCGCCTACGGCGCCACCGGCGGCTCGAAGGAGAAGGTCGTCCCGAGCGCCCACAGCAGCAGCAGGACGATCGGGAAGTGGAAGAGGAACTGCAGGAAGGTGAAGCCCACGAGGTCACGCGCCCGCAGGCCGAGCACCGCGAGCAGCGGCAGCATGAAGAAGGGGTTGACCAGGTTGGGCAGCGCCTCGGCGGCGTTGTAGATCTGCACCGTCCACCCCAGGTTCATGCCGACGTCGGTCGCCGACTGCATCACGTACGGCGCCTCCACCAGCCACTTGCCACCGCCCGAGGGCACCAGCAGGCCGAGCAGGGCCGTGTAGATCGCGATGACCACGGCGAACCAGCCACCGCCACCGATGCCGGTGAAGAGGTCCGCGAGGTGCTCCGAGACGGTCTCGCCGCCGCGACCCGTGGCGCGGGTGAGCACCGCGGCCATGGCGGCGTACAGCGGGTACTGCACCAGCACCCCGGCGGTCGTGGGCACCGCCTTGCCGACCGCGTCGAGGAAGCTGCGCGGGGTGCCGTGGAGCACCAGGCCCAGGATCACGAAGACCAGCAGGTAGGTGTTCAGGCTGCTGATCACGCTGAGGAAGGGGTTGTTGAGCAGCTCGGTGACCAGCCACAGCGCCGCGAGCGCGCCCACGAGCAGCGGCAGGATCGGCGAGCGCTCGAGCCACTCCCCCGGTCGCGTGCGGGGCGCCGGCGGCTGCACGGTGTAGTCTAGGTCGATGTCCAAGTCCTCGGCCTTCCGCACCGCGGCGCCCCAACGCGCCGACCAGTAGGAGATCCCGACGGTGATTTCGAACACCACCAGCGCCATGGTCAGCGACTGCCAGGTCAGGATCGTCTCGCCGAAGTCGAGCACGCCCGTGATCTCGAGCAGCTCCGGAGGCAGCGACTCCGGCGTCGCCTGCAGCTGGGCCGCGCTCGAGGAGAGCCCGAGCGCCCAGACCGCACCCAGGCCCATGTACGCCGCCGCGCCCAGCGCGCGGTTGTCGGCGCGGTGGTCGGGCCGGCGTGCGATCGCCCGCGCCA
>JBQGFI010000268.1:0-3213 GCA_052040065.1 Marmoricola sp. | reverse complement strand
CGGACCGGCTGCCGGTCCCCGGCGGGACGGGTGGGCGTCCGCCCGGGGCCGGGGCGGACGGCGGGCTGCCCGGGACGTCGGTGTGGTCGCCACCGGGAGCACGGTCCGGCCGGCCACCGGGCGGTGGGGTGCCGGCGACGGCGCGTCCGACGGCGCGGCGCAGGAGCCGGGTCAGTCGCACGGTGACCTCCTGCGGAAGCTTGGGCGTCGGGCCGGGAGCGCCTCACGGCGCGTGGCCGCTCGTAGCGGCTTGTTGTGGGACCCGGGGCTGCCGCGGCCCGACGCCTGCCCAACCATACAAGCGACCCCGCTGTTCCCGCGGCACATCCGGGGGCTCTGTGCACAACCTCACGGTGTGGCCCGGCCGCCTCACCCCAGGAGCTTGCGGATCCGGGCGTCCGAGACCGGCTCCGAGGTGCCCAGGTGCTGCGCCCACAGGCTCACCCGGTACTCCTCCAGCAACCACCGCACCCGACGCAGCCCCGCGTCGACCGGCACGCCGTCGGGCAGCGCCTCGACCTGGTGCCGCCAGGCCTCCTGCAGCGGCACCACGCGGTCCATCAGCTCGCGGTCGCGCCGCAGGTCGCCGAGCCGCTCGAGGCGCTCGGACATGGCGCGCAGGTAGCGCGGGTAGTCGCGCAACCGCGCCGGCCCCGCCTCGCCGACGAAGCCGGCGGCCATCAGCCGCTCGAGCTGGCCGCGCAGGTCGTTCATCGCCGGCAGCGCGGCCATCTCGACCCGGCCCCGCAGCGACTTCTCGACCGGTCGCCACGCCTCGAGCACCCGCAGCACCTGGTGCAGCGTCGCCTCGGCGTCGCGCCGCAGGTCCGCGCGAGCCCGCGCCACGAGGGCGTCGTACGCCGCCTCGTCGCGCACCGGGGGCGAGCCGTCGACGAGGGCGGTGGCGGCGGCGACCACACAGTCGGCCGCCAGGGCACGGGCGTCGGCGTACGGCGAGGCCGCGAGCCCGAGCTTGGCGGCGTTGTCGAGGCCGTCGAGCAGCTGGCCCGGGCCGACCGGCACGGCGAGCAGCAGCAGCCGTCGCACCCCCAGCCGGTGGCGCGCCTCCTGCTCCCCCTCCGAGGCGGCCACCACCAGCCCCACGGTCTCGCCCTCGTCGACCAGCGCGGGGTACCCCCGTACCTCGTGGCCGGCGCGCGTGCGGGTGAAGGACGCCTCCACCGTGCCGAAGCTCCAGGTGGTCGCGCCGGTCGCGCCGACGCCGGACTCGGCGGCGACCTGGTGCACGGCCGCGTCGAAGGACGGGCGCAGCGGGACCTTGAGCGCCTCGAGGTCCTTGCCCACCGCGACCTCGTGCTGGTCCTCGTCGACGACGCGGAAGCGCGGCCGCAGGTGGGCCGGCACGCGGTCGAGGTCCCAGGCCTCGCGCGGCACCAGGATGCCGGTCGTCGCCCGGCACCAGCGCGACAGGGCGTCGAGCAGGTCCTCCTCCCCCGGCGGCACGGCCTCGAGGAAGCGGCGCGCGACGTCGGGGGCGGGCACGAAGCTGACGCGCAGCCGCTTGGGCAGCGAGCGGATCAGGGCCGTCACGAGCTCGTGCCGCAGTCCCGGCACGTTCCAGCTGAAGGGGGCCGCCCCGACCGTGTTGAGGGTGGCGAGCGGCACGTCGACGGTGACGCCGTCGTCGTCGGCCCCCGGCTCGAAGTGGTAGCGCAGCGAGAAGGTGAGCGGCCCCTCGGCCCAGGCGTCCGGGAAGTTGCCCTCGGTCACCTGCTCGGCGGTGTCGTGCACCAGCATGGCGGGGTCGAAGGTCAGCAGGTCCGTACGTCGCCGCCGCTCCTGCTTCCACCAGCTGTCGAAGTGGGCGCCGGAGACGACCTCCGCCGGGATCCGGGCGTCGTAGAAGTCGACCAGCGTCTCCTCGTCGACCACGATGTCGCGTCGGCGCGAGCGGCGCTCGAGCTCGGCGGCGTCGTCGAGCAGCTCGCGGTTGGTCTCGAAGAAGCGGTGCCGGGCGCGCCACTCGCCGCCGACGAGCGCATGCCGGATGAAGAGCTCGCGGGCGGTCTCGGGGTCGCGGGCACCGAGGCCGACCGTGCGGTCGGCGACCAGCGGCACGCCGTACAGCGTCACCCGCTCGCGGGCCAGGGCCTGCTCCCGCTTGCGCGACCAGTGCGGCTCGGAGAGCTGGCGCGAGACCAGGTCGCCGGCCAGCTCTTCGGCCCACTCCGGCCGGATCGCGGCGACCTGCCGGGCGAAGAGCCGGGAGGTCTCGACCAGCTCACCGGCCATGACGAGGTCGGGCAGCTTCTTGGCCACCGCGGAGCCGGGGAAGACCGCGAAGCGGGTGCCCCGTGCCCCGAGGTACTCCGTCATCGGACGGCGCGACCGCTCGCGGCCACCACGCTGCTTCTCGGCGACCTCCTTGAGCCCGATGTGGGAGAGCAGCCCGGCCAGCAGGGCCCGGTGGATGCCGTCACCGTCGGGCTCCCCGGCCGGCTGGCCGGGCTTGAGGCCGACCTGCTTGGCGACCTGGCGCAGCTGCGACTCGAAGTCCTGCCACTCGCGCACGCGCAGGTAGTTCAGGTGCTCCTCGCGACACATCCGCCGGAACGAGCTGGAGCCGCGCTCGCGCTGCTGCTCGCGCAGGTGGCGCCACAGGTTCAGCCAGGTCAGGAAGTCGCTGGTCGGGTCGCGGAAGCGCGCGTGCAGCTGGTCGGCGTGGGCGCGGTGCTCCACCGGTCGCTCCCGCGGGTCCTGCAGCGACAGCGCCGCCGTGACGACCAGCACCTCGCGCAGGCAGCCCTCACGGTCGGCCTGCAGGATCATGCGGCCCAGGCGCGGGTCGATGGGCAGCCGGGCGAGCGAGCGCCCGACGCGGGTCAGGCGCCCCTGGCGCAGCGCGCCGAGCTCCTCCAACAGCTGCACGCCCGCCCGCACGGCGCGCGAGTCGGGCGGGTCGAGGAAGGGGAAGCGGTCGACCTCGCCGAGCCGCAGCGAGGTCATCTGCAGGATCACGCTGGCCAGCGACGTCCGCAGGATCTCGGGGTCGGTGAAGCGCGGTCGGGCCTCGAAGTCCTCCTCGCTGTAGAGCCGCACCGCCACGCCCGCCTCCACGCGGCCGCAGCGTCCCGAGCGCGGCTGCGCGCTCGCCTGGCTGACCGGCTCGATGGGCAGCCGCTGCACCTTGGTGCGCGTCGACCACCGGCTGATCCGCGCCAGGCCGGTGTCGATGACGCCGGTGACCCCGGG
>JBQGFI010000267.1:0-3142 GCA_052040065.1 Marmoricola sp. | reverse complement strand
AGCTTGGCGGTCTCGCGGTGCTCGGCCCACAGGCGCATGGCCAGCGAGGCGACGTCGAGCATCGACTCGCCCTGGTCCCAGAAGCGGATCTCGGCGCTGTCGCCGGTCGTGCTGATCGCGTCGAGGAAGGGCCGGTCCTCGGCCAGGCGCTGCATCGCGGCGCGCGCGAGCAGCGGCTCGAGCGGAGTGCCCGCGACCGTCAGGGTCACGTGCCAGTGACGCACGACCTCTTCCACCACTCCCCCTCACAGGGCATCCCGGCACCCTCGTGGTGCGGCACCAGTCTGTCCGAATGCTGGGCAGCGCCGTGGCGGAATCCCCAGATTCGCGGGGGCTTACTCGCCGTCCCGTGACGGCTCGGCGAGGACGACGAGGTCGTCGCGGTGCACCACCTCGCGCTCGTACGCCGCCCCCAGCTCGCGGGCGAGCTCGTGCGTCGAGCGACCGAGCAGGTCGGGGAGCTCCTCGGCGTCGTAGTTGACCAGGCCCCGGGCCACCACGACGCCGTCGGGACCGGCCAGCTCCACCGGCTCGCCGGCGGCGAAGCCCCCCACGACCTCGGTGATGCCGGCCGGGAGCAGCGAGGCGCGCCGCTCGGTGACGGCACGCACGGCACCGGCGTCGATCACCAGGCGGCCGCGCGGGTCGGTGGCGTGCGCCAGCCACAGCAGCCGGCTCGGGCGGCGCCGTCCGGTGGGGTGGAAGAGCGTGCCGACCTCGTCGCCGCGCAGGGCCTGGCCGGCGCGGGCCATGTCGGTCAGGACCACCGGGATGCCGGCGCCGGAGGCGATCCGGGCCGCGTCGATCTTGGTCTCCATGCCGCCGGTGCCCACGCCGGCGGTGCCGGTGCGGCCGATGCGGACGCCGCCGAGGCGGCGTACGTCGGTGACCTCGGCGACCGGCGCGGCCCCGGGCTGGTCCGGCGGGGCGTCGTAGAGGGCGTCGACGTCGGAGAGCAGCACCAGCAGGTCGGCGTGCACCAGGTGGGCGACCAGCGAGGCCAGGCGGTCGTTGTCACCGAAGCGGATCTCGGTGGTCGCGACCGTGTCGTTCTCGTTGACGATCGGCACCGCCCCCAGCTCGAGCAGCTTCTCGAAGGTGCGCTGCGCGTTGCGGTAGTGGTTGCGCCGCGTGACGTCGTCGGCGGTCAGCAGCACCTGCCCCGTCACCAGCCCGTGGCGGGCGAACTCCTCGGTGTAGCGGTGCACCAGCAGACCCTGGCCGACGGAGGCCGCGGCCTGCTGCCGTGCCAGGTCCCGCGGTCGGGTCCGGAAGCGCAGCGGCGCCAGGCCGGCGGCGATCGCCCCCGAGGAGACCCGCACCAGGTCGGCGCCCCGCTCCCTGACCTCCGCCAGGTCGTCGACGAGGCCGGCGACCCGCTCCGGGTCGATGCCCCCGGCGGCGGTGGTCAACGACGAGGAGCCGACCTTCACCACCACGCGCTGCGCCGTGCGCACCTGGGGTCGGGTCACTCCTGCTCCTGCTCCTCGTCGAGCTCGCCGTGGGTCAGGCGCCGGGCGACGTCGGCCCGCTCCTCGCCCTCCGCGCGACCGGCCATGCCGGCCTGGATGTCACGACGGCGCCGCGCGGCCGGACGGTCCTCGGTGAAGCGCTCGTCCTCGCCGCGGCGGCCCAACGACTGGGCCCCCGCCTCGATGCCGGGCTTGAAGTCGAAGACCACCGCGTCGGCGGGGTCGCCGATGAGCACCGAGTCGCCCTCGACGGCGCCGAGCTCGACGAGCCGGTCCTCGACGCCCAGCCGGTTGAGCCGGTCGGAGAGGAAGCCGACGGCCTCGTCGTTGCTGAAGTCGGTCTGCCGGATCCAGCGCTCGGGCTTCTCCCCGCGCACCCGCCAGCCTCGGCCGCCCTCGGGCGTCCCGACCTGCTTGACGGTGAACTCCGGGCCGCTGCTCGTCGAGGGCGGCCGGATGACGATGCGCTCGGCCGGCGCCGAGACGGTGGCGGCGCGGCGCTGCTGCACGATGCCGGCCATCGCGAAGGAGAGCTCGCGCAGCCCCTCGTGGCTGGCGGCGCTGACCGTGAAGACCGGCCAGCCGCGCTGCTCGACGTCGGCGCGCACCAGGTCGGCCATGTCGCGGCCGTCGGGCACGTCGGCCTTGTTGAGCGCGACGAGGCGGGGGCGGTCGTCGAGGCCGCCGTAGCGCTGCAGCTCCTGCTCGATGACCTCCAGGTCGCTGACGGGGTCACGACCGGGCTCCATCGTGGCCAGGTCGACCACGTGCACCAGGGCGGCGCAGCGCTCGACGTGGCGCAGGAAGTCGTGACCCAGGCCACGGCCCTCGCTGGCGCCCTCGATCAGCCCGGGCACGTCGGCGACGGTGTAGGTCGTCTCGCCCGCGGTGACGACGCCGAGGTTGGGGATCAGCGTGGTGAAGGGGTAGTCGGCGATCTTGGGGCGGGCCCGCGAGAGGGCGGCGATCAGGCTGGACTTGCCGGCGCTGGGGAAGCCCACCAGTCCGACGTCGGCGACCACCTTGAGCTCCAGGTGGACGACGCGGTCCTCGCCGGGCTCGCCGAGCAGCGCGAAGCCGGGGGCCTTGCGCTTGGAGGACGCGAGCGCGGCGTTGCCGAGACCACCCCGGCCGCCCTGCGCCACGACCATCTCGGCCCCGGGGCCCACCAGGTCGCCGAGCACCGTGCCGCGCTCGTCGGTGACCACGGTGCCGTCGGGCACGGCGAGCACCAGGTCCTCCCCGTGGCCACCGTTGCGGTGACCGCCGGCGCCGTGACCGCCGTGCGTCGCGACGCGGCGCGACTGGTGGTGGTAGTCGACCAGCGTGGTGACGTCGGGGTCGACGCGCAGCACCACCGAGCCGCCCGGACCGCCGTTGCCGCCGTCGGGACCGCCGAGCGGCTTGAACTTCTCGCGGTGCACCGAGGCCACACCGTTGCCACCGCGGCCGGCGACGACCTGCAGTCGGACTCGGTCGACGAAGCTGGGGACGGCCACGGTTGCTCTCCTCGGTGAGGGTGAAGACGTGGGCCGGGGCGGCGACGACACCCTGTTCGCCCTCGTGCCCGGTGCCGTGCAGTTCGGCACCCGCCGCGGCCGCAAGGTCGTCAACATCGAGCCGGTCGCGGCCGCTCCGGCGGAGTGACCTGACGCTCACCCACTGATCCA
>JBQGFI010000266.1:0-2392 GCA_052040065.1 Marmoricola sp. | reverse complement strand
CGCCCAGCTGGCCGGCCTGCGCCAGCACGTGGACGCCATGGCCTCGCTGCTCGTGGGGGACCGCTTCGTCGACTTCGACCGCTACCTCGACGCCAACTACGCCTTCCACTCCGGCCTGGTCGCGCTTGCCGGCAACACCCTGCTCGACGCCACCTTCGGCAGCCTGTCGATCAAGAGCGTGATGACGCGCAGCTTCGGCTCCACCCCGGTGACCTCGCAGCAGTTCATCGACGTGCAGCGCGAGCTGATGGACGCCGTCGAGGCGGGCGACAAGCCGGCCGCGAAGGCCGCCGCGACCCGCTACGGCGAGCTCGCCAAGCAGCGCGTGCGCGAGATCCTCAGCCACACCGGGGGCCGCCTCTAGCCGCTGGGCTCAGCGGCCGGTCGCGCGGATGGCCCGGGTGAGCTCGTGGGCCTCGTGCAGCAGCAGCGCGCCGAGCTCGCGGCGCCGGGGCGGCGAGAAGCGCTGCTCGATCCCGGTCAGGCTGAGCGCCCAGCGCGGCCGCTCGCCGGCGTCGAAGACGGCGGCGCCGAGGCCCCAGCTGCCGGGGACCAGCAGCCCGGGGTTGACGGCGTAGCCCTGCGCGCGGGTCTCGCGGAGCCGCCGCTGCAGCGGGCGGGCCGCGTGCGCGGCGCCGTACGCCGTGCTGAGGTCGCGCGCGGCGACGTAGGCCTGCGCCTCCGGCTCGGGGAGGTGGGCGAGGATCGCCAGGCCGGCCGAGGCGACCCCGAGCGGGAAGCGGATGCCCTCGTGGAGCACGTGCGAGCGGATCGGGAAGCTGCCGTCCTCGCGCAGCAGGCAGATCGTCTCCTCGCCGCGGAGCGCGGAGAAGAAGGCGCTCTCGCCCGTGGCCACGGAGAGGCGCCGCACGACGGGCTGGGCGACGGCGGTGACGTCGTACCGCGCGGCCGCGGCCGTGCCGAGCAGGTAGAGCTCGGGGCCGAGCACCCAGCGGGCGCCGTCGGCGGCCCGCTCGACCAGTCCCTCGCCCTCCAGCGAGGTGAGCAGGCGGTGCACGGTCGGGCGGGGCAGCCCGGCGACGCGCGCGACGTCGGTGGTGCCCGCACCGTCGGGCTCGGCCGCCGCCACGGCGCGCAGCAGCGCACCGGCACGGCCGAGCACGTCGACGGGGGTGTCCACCCAGTGAACGCTACCGGCACGCAGGGTCCACTCGGCGAGTGATCCACGAGCGCCGTCAGCACAGTGGTTGACGTCGCCTCCGGGAGGAGACTTGGATCACTGCATGGACAAGGTGGTGACGAGCGCGGCCGAGGCCGTCGCTGACATCCCGGACGGCGCGACGCTCGCGGTCGGGGGATTCGGGCTCTGCGGCATCCCGTCGGTGCTGATCCAGGCGCTGCTGGAGGCCGGGACCAAGGACCTCGAGGCGGTCTCCAACAACTGCGGCGTCGACGACTGGGGCCTGGGCCTCCTGCTGGAGGCCAAGCGGCTGCGGCGCATGGTGTCGTCGTACGTCGGGGAGAACAAGGAGTTCGCCCGGCAGTACCTCAGCGGAGAGCTCGAGGTCGAGCTGACGCCGCAGGGCACGCTCGCCGAGCGGATGCGCGCCGGCGGGTCGGGCATCCCCGCCTTCTTCACCGCCACGGGTGGCGGCACCCAGGTCGCCGAGGGCGGCCTGCCGTGGCGCTACGACGCCGACGGAGGGGTGGCGATCGCCTCGCCCCCCAAGGAGACCCGGCAGTTCGGGGACCGCGAGTACGTCCTCGAGGAGGCCATCGTGGCCGACTTCGGACTGGTGCGCGCCTGGAAGGGCGACCGGCACGGCAACCTCGTCTACCGCGACTCCGCCCGCAACTTCAACCCGCTGGCCGCCATGAGCGGCCGGCTCACGATCGCCGAGGTGGAGGAGCTCGTGGAGCCGGGCGAGCTCGACCCCAACCACGTGCACACCCCGGGTGTCTTCGTGCAGCGCGTCGTGGCGCTGACCCCCGAGCAGGCCGCCGACAAGCGGATCGAGCGCACCACCACCCGTCCGAAGGGAGACCGCTGATGCCGTGGAGTCGTGAGGAGATGGCCGCCCGGGCGGCCTCCGAGCTGGAGGACGGCTCCTACGTCAACCTCGGCATCGGGCTGCCCACCCTGGTCCCCAACTACGTCGACGACGGCGTCGAGCTGGTGCTGCAGAGCGAGAACGGCATCCTCGGCGTCGGGGCCTACCCCTACGAGGGCGAGGAGGACCCCGACCTGATCAACGCCGGCAAGGAGACCGTCACGCTGCGCCGGGGCGCGTCGTTCTTCGACAGCGCCACCAGCTTCGGGATGATCCGCGGCGGCAAGATCGACGCGGCCATCCTGGGCGCCATGCAGGTCTCCGCGCGGGGAGACATCGCCAACTGGATGATCCCCGGCAAGATGGTCAAGGGGATGGGC
>JBQGFI010000265.1:0-18513 GCA_052040065.1 Marmoricola sp. | reverse complement strand
GACCTCGTGATCGTGGTCGCGCGCACCGACCCCGACGCCGGTCACCAGGGCATCAGCCTGCTCGTCGTCGAGCGCGGCATGGAGGGCTTCGAGCGCGGTCGCAACCTCGACAAGATCGGGCTGCACGCGCAGGACACCGCCGAGCTCTCCTTCACCGACGTGCGCGTGCCGAAGGAGAACCTGCTCGGCGAGGCCGGCCAGGGCTTCGTCTACCTGATGCAGAACCTCCCGCAGGAGCGGCTGATCATCGCCGCCCAGGCGCTGGCCGCGAGCGAGGCGGCCTACGAGATGTGCCTGGAGTACGCCCGGACCCGCGAGGCCTTCGGCAAGCCGATCGGCAAGTTCCAGCACAACCGCTTCCTGGTCGCCGAGATGGCCACGAAGGTCGCGGTGACCAGGGCCTTCGTCGAGCAGTGCCTGCGCAAGCACCTGGCCGGCGAGCTCAGCGCGGTCGACGCGGCGATGGCGAAGTGGTGGTGCACCGAGCTGCAGAACGAGCTGGTCAACCAGGGCGTGCAGCTGCACGGCGGCTACGGCTACATGATGGAGTTCCCGATCGCCAAGGCCTACCTCGACAGCCGGATCTCCACCATCTACGGCGGCACCACCGAGATCCAGAAGGAGATCATCGGGCGCTCCCTGGGCCTGTGAGGGTCCGAGGAGCAGGACGCCGGACCGAGAAGCATCGGATCCCTAGGTGTGACCGCTTCGGTGGGCTATGGTGCCAAGACGCACCGCCGCCTTGGCGGTGGGTGTCTTGTTGACGCCCTCGACCTGATGCCTGGTGCCGACCCGCTCGGCCCGCGGTCAATCCGAACCCTCGTCACCTGAGGGGAGGACGCGCTTCATGACCACCATGCGACCCCAGCCGCGCACCGAGGCGGCTCCCAGCCCGACCAGCCCCGCGACGTCCGAGACAGCATCCGTCGCCCCCACCGTCCCCGCCGTCCCGACCGTCTCGTCGACCCCGGTCCGCAGCAGCGGCCCGTCGGGCCGGCTGACCGGTCAGGCCCGCAGCGACCGCACCCGCGAGCTCTTCACGCAGGCGCTCGACGCCTCCGAGGAGGTCGTCCAGCAGCTGCACGACGAGGTCATCGTGATGCACCTCGAGCTCGCCCACGCCGAGGCCAAGCGCTACCGCTCCCGCGGGGTGGCGCTCGACGACCTGCGCCAGGTCGCCGCGCTGGCCCTCACCAAGGCCGCCAACGGCTACGACGTCACCAGCGGTCACGACTTCTTGTCCTACGCCGTGCCGACGATCCGCGGCGAGCTGCGCAAGCACTTCCGCGACCACGGCTGGATGGTGCGGCCGCCCCGGCGCATCCAGGAGCTGCAGGCGCGCATCAACCACGCCGACGGCGAGCTCTCCAACGGTCTGGGCCGTGCGCCGCGACCCCACGAGATCGCCACGCACCTCGACGAGCCGCTCGCCTCGGTGACCGAGGCGCTGGCCAGCGACGGCTGCTTCGTGCCCGCCTCGCTCGACCACCCCGCGGGTGGCGGCGACGGCAGCACCTCGCTGGGCGACCTGCTCCCCCTCGACGACGCCGACACCCGGGCCTCCGAGGCGCGCCTGCTGCTGCAGCCGGTGCTGAGCCACCTCTCCGAGCGTGACCGCGCCATCCTCTCGATGCGCTTCCACGAGGGCCTCACCCAGCGCGAGATCGCGGGCCGCATCGGCGTGACGCAGATGCAGGTCTCGCGGCTGCTGGGCCGGATCCTCGGCCAGCTGCGCGACGACGTCGGCGACGTCGGGAGCGACTGACCCGAGCCCGGCCGGTGGTGGTCGCCTACGACGCGAGCGCCGGGCGGCGCGAGCGGCGTACGGCGACCGCGACGTCGGGGGCGTCGCTGAGGACGCCGTCGACGCCGCGGTCGAGCAGACCGGGCAGCAGCGCGGGGTCGTCGTCGGGACCCAGCGTCCAGACGAGCACGTCGAGGCCGGCCGCCTTGGCGCGCTCCACGGCGCCGGTGGCGGCGAGGTCGCGGTGCAGCCCGACCGCGTCGGCGTACGCCGCCACGCGCCGCAGCGCCCGGGGCCGGGTCGCCCGCAGCCCGTGACGGTCGGCGTCGACCAGCTGCACCAGCTCGACGTCGAGGGCGCGGCGCACCCGTCGCAGCACCTCGGCGTCGAAGGACATCACGCTGACCGGCGACAGCGCCGAGGTGAGCCCGCGCGCCCGCAGCAGGTCGACGAGGGGACGGTGCAGCGGCAGCCCCACCGCCTCGAGGAACGACGCGTGCTTGAGCTCCACGTGCACGCCGAGGGTGCGCCCCGCCCGGGCGCTCTCCTCCTCGCGCAGGTCGAGCACCTCGGCGAGCGTGAGCAGACCGAAGTGCCCGTCGAAGCGGGCACTCCCAGGCCGACGGCCGGGCCAGCGCTCGCGGGCGCGCAGGGTGCGCAGCTCCTCGAGGTCGAAGCGGTGCACGAACCAGCCGCGCACCAGCCGTCCGTCGACGAGCAGCTCTTGCCGTCGCGAGGCGAACTCCGGCCGGTCGGCGACGTCGGTGGTCGCGGCGAGGTCGAGGTCGTGGCGGCACACCAGCACCCCGTCGCGGGTGCTCACCACGTCGGGCTCGACGGAGTCGGCCCCGCTGCGCCAGGCGGTGCGGTAGGCGGCCGCGGTGTGCTCCGGACGGTGGGCGCTGGCGCCCCGGTGACCGATCACGAGTGGTGCCTGCATGCCTCGACGGTGCGACCCCGAAACGAGGCGGTGGTGGTGGGCCGGTGACGACGCGGTGACGTTCGCTTGAATACCGGGCATGGACCCCCTCGGCTCCCTCGCCCTCGTGCCCGCGCTCGAACGCACCGACCTGCTCGCCGAGCCCGTGCACGCCACCTTGACGGCGTGGCCCCACGCCGTCGAGGTCGGCGTCGGCGAGATCGACCCCGACCTCGCCGACACCGCGGCGATGAGCGAGGCCTACGGCATCTCGCTGGAGGCGAGCGCCAACTGCGTGGTGGTCGCGGGCCGCCGGGCCGGCGACGAGCGGCTCGCCGCCTGCGTCGTGCGCGCCGACACCCGCGCCGACGTCAACAACGCCGTGCGCCGGCTGCTCGACGTGCGCAAGTGCTCCTTCCACGACCACGACCGCGCGGTGGCCGAGACCGGCATGGAGTACGGCGGCATCACGCCGGTGGGGCTGCCCGCCGACTGGCGGCTGCTGCTCGACGCGCGGGTGGTGGAGATCCCCCGCGCCGTCGTGGGCAGCGGCGTACGGCGCTCCAAGCTGGTGCTGCCCGGCCGGCTGCTCGCCGCGCTCCCCGGGGCCGAGGTGGTCGACGGTCTTGCCCGGTGACGGGGATGCGCCACACTGAGCCTGTGCCCGCCCACCGCACCACCTCGCGACGGTGGCTGCTGCCCGTGGCGGTGCTGCTGCTGTGGGTCTTCGTCGGGGGGCCGCTGGGCAGCTTCGCCGGCCAGCTGACCTCGGTGCAGGAGAACGACAACGCGGCCTTCCTCCCCCAGACCGCCGAGTCGACGCGGGCGCTGGAGAAGCTGGTCGCCTTCGCCGACGAGGAGACCATCCCGGCCCAGCTCGTCGCCGAGCGCCCGGGCGGGCTGACCGAGACCGACCTCGCGGCCCTGGAGGGCTGGGCGCCCGAGATCCAGGCCGTGACCGGCGTCGCCGACGACGGCGTGCGCGGACCCCTGACCAGCGACGACGGCGACGCCGCACAGCTCGTCATCACCCTCGACGCCCGCGACGGCGAGGAGATCATCGACGCCGTCGTCGACATCCGCGACGTCGTCGCCGACCCGCCCGACGGGCTCGACGTCTACGTCGGCGGCCAGGGCGGTGTGCTCGGCGACTTCCTCGACGCCTTCGGCGCCATCGACGGGCTGCTGCTCGGCGTCGCGCTCTCGGTGGTGCTGGTGATCCTGCTGGTCGTCTACCGCAGCCCGATCCTGCCCTTCGTGGTGATCCTCTCGGCGCTGCTGGCGCTCGGGGTCTCCTCCGCCGTGGTCTACGCGCTGGCGCGCACCGACGTGCTCGACGTCAACGGCCAGAGCCAGGGCATCCTCTTCATCCTCGCCATCGGCGCCGCCGTCGACTACTCGCTGCTGCTCGTCTCCCGCTACCGCGAGGAGCTGCGCGACCACGAGTCGAAGTACGACGCGATGCGCGCCGCCTGGCGGGCCAGCTGGGAGCCGATCGCGGCCTCCGGGCTCACCGTGGTCCTCGGCCTGCTGTGCCTGCTGCTCTCCGACCTCTCCAGCCTCGCCGGCCTCGGCCCGGTGGGCGCGATCGGCGTGGCCGGCGCCGTGCTCGCCGCGCTGACGCTGCTGCCCGCCGCGCTGGTGCTGCTGGGGCGGGCCGCCTTCTGGCCGTTCCGCCCGGCGTACGGCTCACCGCACCGCGACTCCGCCGGCCTGTGGGGACGTCTCGCCCGGGTGATCGACCGGCGCGCGGGCGTGGTAGCCGCCGTCACCGCCCTCGTGCTGGCCGCACTGGCGGCCTTCGCCTTCACGCTCAACGAGGAGCAGGTGCCGCAGACCGAGGTCTTCCTCACCGAGGTCGACTCGGTCAGGGCGCAGGAGGTGCTCGAGCGGCACTTCGAGACCGACGACGCCAGCCCGGTGCAGGTGGTCGTGCCCGAGGCCGAGCTCGGCGAGGTCCTCGGCTTCCTCGCCCGGGCCGACGGCGTGGCGCGCGGCACCCCGCAGGCGCCGACCGTCTTCCCCATCCCCGAGTCGGTGGCCGACCCGACCACGCCCCGCGTGGTCGACGGCGAGACGGCCGTCTTCGCCACCCTCGACGACCCCGCCGACTCCGCCGCCGCCTCGGAGACGGTGCGCGAGCTGCGCACCATGCTCGGCCAGATCGACGACGACATCCTGGTCGGGGGCGCGACGGCGATCGCGGTCGACTCCCGTGACACCACGCAGCGCGACCGTGCGCTCGTCATCCCCGCCATCCTGCTCGTCGTGCTGCTCGTGCTGATCGTGCTGCTGCGCTCGCTGGTCGCCCCGCTGATCCTGCTGCTGGCCAACGTGCTCTCCTTCGGCGCGACGCTCGGCGTCGCCGCCCTGGCCTTCGAGCACCTCTTCGACTTCCCCGGCACCGACGCCGCGACCACGCTGATCGGCTTCGTCTTCCTGGTCGCGCTGGGCATCGACTACTCGATCTTCCTGATGACGCGGGTGCGCGAGGAGTCGATCCGGCAGGGCACGCACCCCGGCATCCTCAAGGGCCTCTCGGTCACCGGCGGCGTGATCACCTCCGCGGGCGTGGTGTTGGCGGCGACCTTCGTCGCGCTGGGCGTCGTCCCGATCCTCTTCCTCGCCCAGATCGCCTTCATCGTCGCCTTCGGCGTCCTGCTCGACGCGCTGGTGGTCCGCTCGCTCCTGGTGCCGGCGGTGTGCCACGTCGTCGGGCCCCGGATCTGGTGGCCCTCCAGGCTCGCGCGCGAGGCCGACCACCCGGACCGCGAGACCGAGGCCATGCTGCGCGACTGACCGTGACAGCACTACTGTCAGGATCATGAAGCTCTCCACCTCGCTCTCCTACGCCGGCGACCCCCGCCGGGCCGCCGACGACGTCGTCGCCCTCGAGCGGGCCGGCCTCGACACCGTCTGGGTGGCCGAGGCCTACGGCTTCGACTCCCCGACGCTGATGGGCTACCTGGCGGCCGTCACCGAGCGGGTCGAGATCGGCTCGGGCATCGTCAACGTCTTCTCGCGCACCCCCGCCCTGCTGGCGCAGACCGCCGCGGGCCTCGACAACGTGTCGGGCGGGCGGGCGATCCTCGGCATCGGGGCGTCCGGCCCGCAGGTCGTGGAGGGCTGGCACGGGGTGCCCTACACCCGCCCGCTGACGCGGACCACCGAGGTCATCGACGTCGTGCGCGCGGCGCTGCGCCGCGAGCGGCTGGAGTACGACGGCCACACCATCACCCTGCCGCTGCCCCCCGACCAGGGCACCGGCCTGGGCAAGCCGCTGAAGCTGCTCACCCACCCCGAGCGCTCCTCGGTGCCCATCTACGGCGCCTCGCGCGGCGCCAAGTCGGTCGAGGCGACCGCCCGGCTCGCCGAGGGCTGGCTGCCCTTCCTCTTCAGCCCCGAGGGCAGCGACGCCGTCTGGGGCGACGCGCTGCGGGCCGGGCTCGCCGAGCGCGACGCGTCGCTGCCGCCGCTGGAGGTCGTCGCGGGCGGCATGGTCGCCGTCGGCGACGACGTCAAGGGCCACCTCGACCTCGCCCGTCCGACCGCGGCGCTCTACATCGGCGGCATGGGCGCCCGTGGCAAGAACTTCTACAACGACCTGGCCTGCGCCTACGGCTTCGAGGCCGAGGCGAAGCAGATCCAGGACCTCTACCTCGACGGCAAGAAGCAGGAGGCCGAAGCCGCCGTGCCCCTCGCCCTGCTCGAGCAGACCAACCTGGTCGGCCCCGAGTCCTACGTGCGCGAGCGCATCGCGGCGTACGCCGAGGCGGGCGTGACCAGCCTGCAGGTGCTGCCGCTCGACCCGGACCCCGCCGGTCTCGTCTCCCGCCTCCGCAACTGGGTCTGAGCGCCGCTGCCTGGTGGGGCGCTGCTCGCTCCTGCTGCCGGAATCCCAGGTTCACCTGGGGAACTCGCTCTCCACCCGCGTTGCAACCTGTGTGAGGAGCCGGTTTCCCAGGTGAACCTGGGGAACCTGTGACGACGCCGGTTGACTTAGTTCAAGTCTCGTACCAATATCGCGGCATGACGTTGGTGCTGGGGATCGACTCCTCGACGCAGTCGACCAAGGCCCTGCTCGTCGACGCCGACGACGGCACGGTGGTCGAGGAGCGCATGGCGCGCCACCCCGACGGCACCGCGGTCGACCCGCGCGCGTGGCTGGCGGCGTACGACGAGGCGGCCGGGCCGCTCGTCGGGCGTGCCGCGGCCGTCGCGGTCGGCGGCCAGCAGCACGGCGCCGTGGTGCTCGACGAGGCCGGGGAGCCGGTGCACGACGCGCTGCTGTGGAACGACCTGCGCAGCGCCGCGGCGGCCGACGACCTCGTCGAGGAGCTCGGGGGGCCGCAGGCCGCGGCCGAGCTCACCGGCCTGGTCCTCAACGCCTCCTTCACCGTCACCAAGCTGCGCTGGCTGCGCGACCACGCACCCGAGGCCCTCGGCCGGGCCCACCGGGTGCTGCTCCCCCACGACTACCTGACCTGGCACCTGGCCGGACGACCGGCCGAGGCCACCACCGACCGGGGCGACGCCTCGGGCACCGGCTACTGGTCGCCCGCCACCGACCGGTGGCTGCCCGAGGTGCTGCGTCACGCCGCGGGCCGCGACCTGCTCCTCCCCCGCGTCGCCGCGCCGTCGGAGGTCGTCGGCCACCACGGCGACGCCGTGCTCGCCCCGGGCACCGGCGACAACATGGCGGCCGCGCTGGGGCTCGGGCTCGCGCCGGGTGACGCCGCCGTCTCGATCGGCACCTCCGGAGTGGTCTCGATGGTCGCCACCGCGCCCACCGCCGACCCCTCGGGCGAGGTCGCGGGCTTCGCCGACGCGACCGGCCGCTTCCTGCCGCTCGCCTGCACCGTCAACGCCGCGCGCATCCTCGACCTCGCCGCCCGCCTGCTCGGCGTCGACCACGACGGCGTCGCCGCGCTGGCGCTGGCCGCCGAGCCCGGCGCCCACGGCCTGACCCTGCTGCCCTACCTCGACGGCGAGCGGACGCCGACGCGTCCCGAGGCCACCGGCGTCCTGCGCGGCCTCACCAGCGCCACCACCCGCGAGGACCTCGCGCGCGCCCACGTCGAGGGGCTGCTGCTGAGCCTGGCCGACGCGCTGGCCGCGATGGACGCCGTCGGCGCACCGCCCGCCCGGGCCCTGCTGATCGGCGGCGCCGCCCGCCACGCGGCCGTGCGCGCGCTCGCGCCCGCCGTGCTCGGGCTCCCCGTGAGCCTGCCCGAGCCCGCGGAGTACGTCGCCCTGGGCGCCGCCCGGCAGGCCGCCTGGGCGCTCGCCGGCACCCCCGCGCCTCCGGAGTGGCCGGTGCCCGCCACCGACCTGGCCGACGACGGGCACGACCCCGCCGGCCTGCGCGCGGCGTACGCCGACCTGCGCGACCGCACCACCGACTGGACCTGACCCACTTCCTGGGCCCACCACCACGAAAGGCACCCGATGAGCCTCACCCCCACACCCGAGGACAAGTTCTCCTTCGGCATCTGGACCGTGCAGTACCCCGGCCGCGACCCCTTCGGCGACCCCACCCGCGCGCCGATGGACGCCGTCCGCGCCGTGGAGAAGCTCGCCGAGCTGGGCGCCTACGGCGTCAACTTCCACGACGACGACGTGGTGCCCTTCGGCAGCTCCGAGGCCGAGCGCGAGCGCATCCTCGACGGCTTCAAGAAGGCCCTCGCCGACACCGGTCTCGTGGTCACGACGGCCACCACCAACCTCTTCAACCACCCGGTCTTCAAGGACGGCGGCTTCACCTCCAACGACCGCGCCGTACGCCGCTACGCGCTGCAGAAGGTGATGCGCAACGTCGACCTCGCCGCCGAGCTGGGCGCGAAGATCTACGTCGCGTGGGGCGGCCGCGAGGGCGCCGAGTCGGGCGCGGCCAAGGACGTCGCCGTGGCGCTGGACCGCTACAAGGAGGGCTTCGACCTGCTCGGCCAGTACGTGCTCGACCAGGGCTACGACCTGCGCTTCGCCATCGAGCCCAAGCCCAACGAGCCGCGCGGCGACATCCTGCTGCCCACCGTGGGTCACGCGCTGGCCTTCATCGAGCGGCTCGAGCACCCCGAGCTCGTCGGCGTGAACCCCGAGATCGGCCACGAGGAGATGGCCGGCCTCAACGCCGCGGCCGGCTACGCCCAGGCGCTGTGGCAGGGCAAGCTCTTCCACATCGACCTCAACGGCCAGACCGGTCCGCGCTACGACCAGGACTTCCGCTTCGGGGCGGGCAACGCGCGCGGCGCCTTCTGGGTCGTCGACACGCTGCTGGCCAGCGACTACGACGGCCCGGTCCACTTCGACTTCAAGACCCCCCGCACCGAGGACGACGAGGGCGTCTGGGTCGCCGCCGGCGCCTGCATGCGCAACTACCTGATCCTGCGCGAGAAGGCCCGGGCCTTCCGCGCCGACCCGGAGGTGCAGCAGGCGCTCGAGGCGGCGCGGCTGCCCGAGCTCGCGGTGCCGACCCTCGCCGAGGGCGAGACCTGGCGCGACCTCAAGGACGCCCCCCTGCCCGACGTCGAGGCCCTCGGCGCCCGCGGCATGGCCTTCGAGCACCTGGACCAGCTGGCGCTGGAGCACCTCTCCGGGGTGCGCTCCTGAGCCTCGACGGCCAGGCGGACGGCGCTCCGGCCGCCACCGAGGACGTGCGCCGCGGCAACACCGCCGCGGTGCTGCGGCTGCTGCGTGACCGTGGACCGGCGAGCCGGGCCGACCTGGCCCGGCTCTCCGGCCTGTCGAAGGCCACCGTCGGCACCATCGTCGCCGGACTGCAGGCGCGGGGAGCGCTGAGCGAGGCGGGCACGGCCGTCACCGCGGGTCGCGGCCGACCGAGCGTCCCGGTCGCCCACGACGGTGCCGCGCTGGTGGGCCTCGGGATCGAGGTCAACGTCGATTACACGGCCGTCACGGCGCTCGACCTGGCAGGGCGGGAGCGGTGGTTCGAGGAGGTCGCCCACGCCGGCGCGCCGCTCTCGCCGCAGCAGGTCGGCGACCTGGCGCGGCGCCACGTCGTCCGGTTGCAGCAGCAGGGCTCGGAGGTCCTCGGCCTCACCGTGGTCGTGCCCGGCCTGGTCGACCGCGCCGCAGGACGCGTCGTCCGCGCCCCCAACCTCGGGTGGAGCGACGTCGACCTGGCCGCGCTGCTGCGCGAGGGACTCTCCCCCACCGTGGCCGTGGCGGTCGACAACGACGCCAACTGCGCCGCCCGCGCCGAGAGCCTGCGGGGGGTCGCCGCGGGCACCCGCGACCTGGTCTACCTGACCGGCACCGTCGGCCTCGGCGCCGGCGTGGTCTCGCGCGGCGTGGTGCTGCGCGGCTCGCGCGGCTTCGCCGGCGAGGTGGGCCACCTGCGGGTGGGGTCCGCGGGCCGCTGCGGCTGCGGGCGCACCGGGTGCTGGGAGGCGCTCGCGGGGCAGCGCGCGCTCGTCGCCGCCAGCGGGCTGGAGGTGGCCCCGGGCGAGGACCCCGTCGCCTACGCCAGCCGCGTGGCGGCCCTGCCCGACGCGGCCGACCGGCTGCGGCCGGTCTGCGAGGCGATGTCGCGCGGCGTCCTGGCGCTGGCCCTCGGGCTCGACCCGGCCGTGGTGGTGCTCGGCGGCTCCTTCGTGCCGCTCGGCGCGGTGCTGGTGCCCGCGCTGGAGGAGGCGCTCGCCGGCGCCTTCACCGGCGGCGCCGCGGTCGCCCTCTCCACGCTCGGGCTCCACGCCGCCTCGGTCGGCGCCGCCCTCGACGCTCTCGACGACGTCTACGCCGGTCGCCGCGGCCTCTAGCCCCACCGGGTCTCGAGACGGTCGCTGCGCGACCTCCTCGACCACCCGGACACCTGGCCGTGTGGCCAAGCAGGAGGCACGCCCGACCACCCGGACACCTGGCCCGGGTGGTCGAGGAAGGCGCGCAGCGCCTGTCTCGAGACCTCGCTAGGCGAAGGCGGGCATGATCCGGTCGGCCACGAGCCGCAGCTGGGTGTCGACGTCGGCGACGCCGTCGATCTCGCGACCCATGAAGGTCTTGACCAGGGTGGCGTCGGTGACGGCGAGGATCATGTGGTTGACGCCGGCGGCCTCGATCTCCTTCAGCTTGGCCACGCACTCCTCCGGGGTGCCGGCGACCGAGAGCGTCTCGCCGATCTCCGGGGTGGTGGCGTCGATCGAGCCGGCCAGGTCGCCGGCCCCGAGCTTCTTGATGATGGGGGCCATGTCGGCGGGGTCGATGCCGTTGCGCTCGAGCTGCTCGTGCGGCATCGCCGAGGCGTAGAGACCGACCATCGAGCGGGCGGCGTCCTTCGCGATCGCGGAGTCCTCACCGGTGGCGAAGACGACCCAGGCGCCGATGTCGAGGTCGTTGACGTCCTTCCCGGCGCGCTCGGCGCCGATCGTCATGTGCTCGACCATGTACTCGTAGGCGCCCTTGGTGTAGCTCAGCGCGTGGTGGCACCCGTCGGAGAACTCCGCGGCCACCTGGAAGGACTTCGGGCCCCGCATCGAGCCCATCTTCACCGGCACGCGCTCGGCGACCGGCCGGGCGAAGGTGAAGAGCCCCTCGTACTGGAAGAACTCCCCGTCGAAGGTGATCGCGCCCTCGTCGAGCAGGGTGCGGATCACGTGCACGCCCTCCTTGACCCGCGAGAGCGGCTTCTGCTTGGCCCAGTCCATCTTGTACTGCGCGAGCAGCCCGAAGTTGCCCGAGGAGAGCACCACCTCTGCCCGCCCGCCGGTGAGCTCGTCGAGGGTCGCGGTGGCCTGCGCGATCAGGCTGGGCTCGCGCAGCACGACCCCGGAGACCGAGGGGCCCATCCGGATGTTGCTGGTCGAGGCGGCCGCCGCGGCGAAGAGCAGCCAGAGGTCCTTGTGCCAGGTCTCGTCGGCGGCGTAGACGGCGTGGAAGCCGAGCTCGTCGGCGAGCCTGATCGAGGCGAGCGACTCCTGGAGCGGGTAGTCGGGGAGCATCACGTAGCTGAACTTCATCGGGTCGGCCTCTCTGCTGGACTTCTCTGGCGGTGGTGCGGTCACGCTCCGGTGCGTGGGCTGGTGCGGACGGCGTCGCCGTGGGCGGCGTCGCTGCGCTCGTGCGGGCGCCCCACGGCGAGGTAGAGCCCTCCGAGACCGACGACGACGGCCGTGCCGAGCGCGACGATCCAGTTGTCGTACCAGGGGACGTCGGGGGTGCGCGGCCAGGCGATGTTGAGCATGGCACCGACGCCGTAGACGAGGGCCGCCACGTTGACGGGCAGCGCCCAGGCACCGAGCCGGAACGCGCCGGACGGCCGCCACCCCAGGAAGCGTGCGCGCAGCGCGGCCAGCACCACCATCTGGAAGCCGAGGTAGATGCCGAGCGTGGCGAAGCTGATGATCTGGGTCAGCGCGTTGGTGGAGACGACCGAGACCAGCACGATCACGGCGGGCACGACCGCCGCCACGATCATCGCGTTGAGCGGCACGTGGGTGCTCGGCATGATCCGGCGCAGCGACGCCGAGCCGACGATCATGCCGTCGCGGGCGTAGGAGTACATCAGCCGCGACGCCGCCGCCATCAGGCTGAGCACGCAGGAGAGGAAGGAGAGCAGCACGACGGCGAGGACCACGCGGGTGCCGCCGACGCCGAAGGCCTCGTTGAGCACGGTGGTGACCGGGTCGGCGTCGGTGCCGTCGATGACCGCGGCGAAGTCCTCGACCGCGAGGATCAGCGAGAGGCAGACGAACATCGCGGCGGCCCCGCCGACGTAGATGGTCATCCGCATCGCCTTGGGGATGCGTCGCGTCGGGTCGGGCACCTCCTCGGCGACGTCGCCGCAGGCCTCGAAGCCGTAGTACTGGAAGATGCCGATGAGGCCGGCGGCGAAGAAGGCAGCGGTGTAGTCACCCGGCTCGCCCGCGCCGAAGCTGTCGACCAGCACGCCGAGCCCGTGGTGGCGCTGGGTCAGCAGCAGCCAGCCGCCCACGGCCAGCGCGCCGAGGAGCTCGGCGGTGAAGCCGAGGATGGCGGCGTAGGCCAGCCACTTCGTGCCGAGCAGGTTGATGGCCAGCGCCAGCCCCAGGATGATCAGGGCGCAGGCCACCGTGGTGCCGGTGCCGGGCACGAAGTCGAGCAGCTGCCCGAGGTACGGCCCGGCGCCGTACGCCACGCCGGCGATGGTCGCGAGCAGCGCGAAGAGGTAGACCCAACCGGTCATCCACGCGTAGCGCCGGCCCCAGAGGCGTCGCGCCCACGGGTAGATGCCGCCGGCGACGGGGTACTGCGACACGATCTCGCCGAAGACCAGCGCCACGAGGAACTGCCCGACGCCGACGATCACCAGCGACCAGAACATCGGGGGTCCGGCGGTGGCGAGGGCGAAGGCGAAGAGGGTGTAGATGCCGACCACCGGCGAGAGGTAGGTGAAGCCGAGGGCGAAGTTGGCCCACGGCGACATCTCCCGCTTGAACTCCGAGGTGTAGCCGAGCGCGGCCAGCTGCTCCTCGTCGGTCGGTACGCCGCTGGGCCCGGCGCTCACGCCCGCCCCTCGGCGTCGTGCTCGGCCTCGACCTCGGCGAGCAGCTCGGACCCGGTCACCACGGAGTCGGCGAAGTGGGCGTGCATCCAGTCCAGGTGGTCGTGGCGCGAGCCCATGATGCGCAGCGAGTCCCAGTTGGGGAACTGCTGCTGCAGCACGTGGCGCTCCATGAGCCGCGGGTCGACCTCGAAGAGGTGCTCGAAGGTCGTCACCGCGACGTCGCTGACGCGCTGCGCCTCGGGCGGGGAGGTCTGCTCGGCGTAGCGGTAGGGGCGGAGCCGGGCGTCGTCGTCGCTCATGGCGGGTCCTCTCGGGGTGCTCAGCGCTGCCGGAGCTCGTCGAGGGCGGCGCCGAGATCGCCGCCGTAGGCGAGGTCGAGGTGGTACTTGCCGGGGTTCATGATGTGGTGCGGGTCGAGGGCCCGCTTGATGTCGAGCATCACCTCGAAGCCGCGGCCGAGCTCCTGGGGCACCAGGTCGACCTCGCCCTCGCGGCAGGAGCCGTGGCAGGCGCTGATCGAGGCCCCGTGGCGCAGCGCCACGGCGGCGATCTGCCGCTTGGCCGCGACCCACATCGCCCACGCGTCGTCGTCGAGGCGCTGCTCCCAGATGCCGACGTCGATCTCGGTGAGGTAGTCGACGCCGGTGTCGGCCGAGGTGTAGGCGAACATGCCCCAGTCGTCGAAGACGTCGGTACGCCGCCGCAGGTCGGCGACGATCTCGTGCCAGGCCTTCGTCACCGCGGGCAGGTGGGTGTAGTTGACCGCGGCGTCCTCGCAGTGCCACGACATCGGCACCACCTGACCGGCCTTGGTGCGGCCGTGCAGCGGCGTGGCGTAGCGGTCGTGGCGCGCCGCCCAGTCGCCCTCGGAGATCTCGTCGCCGAGGTAGCGCGCGCCGTGCTCCCGGGCGATCCGGAAGAGCCGGCGCCCGGCGGGGCGCACCTCGTCGTCGTAGCCGTACATCACCGCGCAGACCAGCGCGCGCACGTCGTTCGGCTGCGGGATGTAGGCCTCGTCGTCGCGCCGGAGGTAGGCGACCTTGTGCTCGTCGAAGAGCACCGCCCCGGCGAAGGTCGCGACCCCCGCACGGGCCAGCGCGCCGACGCAGCGGTAGGCGTCGTCGTAGTCGTCGAAGGCCCAGAAGGGCGAGAGCTCGGCCTCGGGCTTGGGGTAGAGCTTGAGCGTCGCGCGGGTCGCGATCCCGAGCGTGCCCTGGTGGCCCATGAAGAGGTGCTTGAGCTGGTAGCCGCTGGAGGACTTCGAGACCTTGCCGCCGATGCCGTCGCCGACGTGGAGCACCTCGCCGGTGGGCAGCACGTGGTCGAAGGAGAGCACCAGGTCGCGGGTGTGGCCGTAGCGCGAGCCGATCAGCGACCAGCCCGACGTACCGATGCGCCCGCCGACCAGGGAGCAGGGGTAGGACGCCGGGTCGTCGGGGTAGATCAGGCCGTGCCGGGCGAGCTCCTCGTTGAGCTTGAGCATGCTGATGCCGGTGCCGACGGTGACGGTGCGGTTGTCGAGGTCGATCTCGTGGATCTTGTTCATCCGCTTGACGTCGACCACGATGCCGCCGCGCAGCGGCACGGCGCCGTCGGTCAGGCCGGTGCCGCCGTCGCGGGGCACGACCGGCACGCGCAGCTCGTGGGCGAGCCGCACCACGGCCGCGACCTCCTCGGTCGACTCCGGGAGCACGGCGAGGTCGGGCACGCGCTCGTGCCAGCGGTGCACCGGGAAGGGCGCGGGCACGCGGGCGCGGTTGTAGCGGTCGGTCTTGGAGGTGAGCACCTGGTCGTCGCGCAGGATGCCGCGCAGCCGCTCGACGACGCCGTCGACCTGCTCGGGCGTCAGCCGCTCGCCGGGCCGCTCGGCCGCGACGGTCATGACGCGCTCCCCTCGCCGCCGCCGCAGCCACCCGCACCACCGCAGCTGCCGCCGCCGCAGCCCGAGCGTCGGTCGCCCACCTCGCCGCGGCTGCCGCCGACCTCGATGCCGAGCGACTGGGCGAGGATCTCGTGGATGTCGACCACGTCGATGTCCTCGCCGTCGCCGGCCTCGGAGAGCGGCCGCTCCGACCAGGGACAGGCGCTGACCAGCGTGTCGACCTCGAGCGTCTTGGCCTTGTCGATGCGGTTGGCGCTGATGGCCGCCGTGAGCTCGGGCTTCTCCACCGGCAGCCCGCCCCCGCCGCCCGAGCAGTAGGACCACTGGGTCACCCGGTCGACGTCGTGGAAGGTGAGCCCGGGGATCGAGCGCAGCACCTCCCGGGGCTGCTGCCAGATGCCCTTGCGCTTGTTGAGCCGACAGGGGTCGTGGTAGGTGATCGTCCGCTCGACCGGCACCGACGGGGTGAGCCGACCCTCCCGGATCAGGTCGGCCACGAGCTCGACGACGAGCACGACCTCGAGGTCGAACTCCTCGCCGAAGTACTTCGGGTAGTCCTCGGTGAAGCTGATGTAGTCGTGCGGGTCGAGCACGAGGATGCGGCGGGTGCCGGTGGCGCGCCAGTTGTCGAGGTTGTGGCGGGCGAAGCGCTTGGCCTGGTCGACGTACCCCATCTCGGCGGCCGGCCCGCCGCAGCACCACTGCTCCCCCATGAGGCCGAACTCCACGCCTGCCTGCTGCAAGATCTGCGCGACCGCCCGGGGCACCGAGGTGCGGTAGAAGGCCGCCTCGCAGTCGACGAAGAGGATGGTCTCGCCGCCGATCGGCAGGTCGAGCCCGTCGGCCCAGTCGCGCACGTGCTCCTGGCTGAGGTCGGTCTCGCCGAGGACCGGCTCGTGGGTGCGCTCGTCGGTGCGCCTGTTCCAGGTCTGCCACTGCGACTGGTGGATGCCGGAGTCGACGGCCAGGGCACGCACCGCCTTGACGACGTCGACGGTGCGGGTGCGGAAGCGGTAGAAGTCACCGGTGAAGAGGGTGTTGGGGCAGCGCAGCTCGCACGCCCCGCACTGGGTGCAGTTGACGTAGTCGGCGGCGATGTCGGCGACCTCGAGCTCGCCCTTCTCCATCGCCACCACGTTGGCGTGGAAGGCGGTGGGGGTCCACGACTCGTTGCGCGTCACCTGCATCACGGGGCAGACCTCGCGGCAGAACTTGTGGCCCGAGGAGAAGCAGTTGTACGACGCGTTGCGCCACTCCTCGACGAACTCGCGGGTGCGCGGGTCGGGCAGCGGGACCGGCGCCGGACCGGCGACCTGGTCGTCGTACTCCTCCAGGCTCGGGTGGTTCTCGCGCATGCCGGGCGTGAAGGGCTGGGTCAGCGCCTGGGCCAGGGCGTCGGGACCGGTGGGCTGGTCGTCGAGCTGCGTCACGGGAGAGGCTCCTTCGTGCGGACGGTGCACGGATGTGATCCAGATCACCTTTCGGGAAAGATATGGGACCATATCTTCTGAGGGCAAGGGGTTGTCCAGACCAGGAGGAGGCGTGCGTGCGACTGCTCACCGGTGACGCGCGCCAGGCCGTCTTCGCGCCGCTCGACGACGGCGCCGGTCGCAGCGCGGCGGTCGTGCGCCGCCTGGGCAGCGCCATCGCGCTCGGGATCGTCGAGGACGGCGAGCAGCTCCCGGCCGAGCAGTACCTCGCGGCCTCCCTCAACGTCGCCACGGTCACGCTGCGCGAGGCGCTGGCCGACCTGCGCTCGCGCGGCCTGGTGGTCACGCGCCGCGGGCGCGGTGGTGGCAGCTTCGTCCGCGCCGACGACGAGGCCCTCGCCGAGCTGGCGCGGGGGCGGCTGGCCGAGCTGTCCACCGCCGACCTGCGCGAGCTGGGCGACGTGCGGGTGGCCATCGGCGGCACCTCGGCGCGCCTCGCGGCCGTGCGTGCCTCGGCGGCCGAGATCGCGAGCCTCCGCGAGCTCGTCGACCGGGTCGCGGCCGCGCCGGAGGGCAGCGAGCAGCGGCGCCTCGAGGGGCGCTACCACATCGCACTGGCGGCCTCGACCCAGTCGGTGCGGCTCACCGCGCAGGAGATCGACCTCCAGTCCGAGCTGGGCCAGGTGCTCTGGGGCTCCTCCCGCTCCCCCGACGAGGTGGCCGCCGACGTCGCCGCCCACCACGCCGTGCTGGACGCCGTCGAGGCGCGCGACGCGCTGCGCGCCCGCGACCGCGCCGAGGAGCACCTCGACCGCGTGACGGTGCGGTTGGTCGAGCTGCACATCGCCGCCGTGCGCCGGGGGGCGGCGCGATGAGCGTGGCACGGGACGACGTGACCGCGCAGGTGCGCGCCGTGGTCGACGGGGTCGTCGAGCGGGTGCTCGGGCCCGTCGAGGTGGTCCGCGAGGCCGCACTCGCGCGCTTCGAGGGGGCGCGCGCGCAGGGTGTCGCCGTACGTCCCGACGACCTGCACGCGCTGCGGGCGCCGGTGCAGGAGCTGCTGGTCGCCGACGACTGCGTGCCCGTCGGGCTCGGCGTGATCGTCGCTCCCTCGCTCGTCGACGAGCAGCCGCTCTTCCTGGAGTGGTGGCAGCGCGGCCCCGGCGCGGGCGCACCGACCCGGCTCGAGGTCGACCTCAACGCCCACAGCGTCGGCTTCTACGACTACGTCGCCGCGCCCTGGTACGCCGTCCCGCGCCGCACCCGCCTGCAGCACGTCGTCGGGCCGTACGTCGACGTCCACGGCACCGACCGCTACGTCCTCACCTTCACCCAGCCGGTGCTCGCCGGCGACGACTTCCTCGGGGTCGCCGGGGCCGACGTCCCCGTCGGCCGCTTCGAGTCGCTGGTGCTGCGCGAGCTCGGCGACCTCCCCGTCGAGGTGGTCGTCGTCGGCGACGACGACCGCGTGGTCCTCTCCACGTCGTCGCGCTGGCTGGTCGGATCGCTGCTGCACGACGCCACGACCGACGCCTCCCCGCTCCCCGGCCTGCCCTGGCGACTGCTCACCTGGCCGACCGGGGCCGACTGAGTCAGGAGAGGCTGGGCGTCCGCGTGACGTGCTGCAGCGTCGCGACCGGGTCGGCGAGCAGGTCGCCGAAGGCGAGCTCGGCCGCGCCGATGATGACGCTGTCTCCCCCGAGCCCAGGCACCACGATCTCGGCCTCCTGCGCGGGGGCCGGGAGCGCCCAGGTCTGCAGCGCCTCGTGCACCTCCTCGCGCACGAGCGGCAGCACCCAGCGCAGCACCCCGCCGAGGATGATGACCTCGGGGTTGAAGACGTTGACCAGCCCGCCCAGCCCGACGCCGAGGTGCTGCCCGACCCGGCGGAGCTCGGGAGTGACCGGCATGCCGGGGCGCAGGTACTCCTGCAGCAGGTGCATCTGGTGCTGCGGGCAGCCCACCGCGTCGGCGACCGCGTGGGAGCCGATCTCGGTCTCCCAGCAGCCCACGTTGCCGCAGCGGCAGCGGGTCTCGCCC
>JBQGFI010000264.1:0-12625 GCA_052040065.1 Marmoricola sp. | reverse complement strand
GTCGGAGGGAGCGGGGGAGAGTCTTCATGTCACACCTCGGGCAAAACGGACATCGCGGGTGAGAGCACTTAACCACAGTTCGGGATGAAATGTCCGATTTACACCAAGTTGGGGTATGGGCCCTCCTCAGGCGGACGGCCGAGCCTCCGCCGCACTCGCTAGGGTCATGAAGTGCCTCCTCTCTCTGCCGTGGACGACGACCACGCCCTTGCCGCCTGGACCGCCGACGAGGCGGGGCGGGTGCTGCTCGACGTACGCCGCCAGGGCCTCGAGGGCCGCGAGCTCAAGGACGCGGGCGACATGGCCGCGCACGAGCTGCTCATGGGCCTGCTGGCCGAGCACCGCCCCGACGACGCCGTGCTGTCGGAGGAGGAGCACCGTGGCACCGAGTCGCGCCACGACCGGCTCGCCACCGAGCGGGTCTGGATCGTCGACCCGCTCGACGGCACCCGGGAGTTCTCCGAGCCGCCGCGCGACGACTGGGCGGTGCACGGCGCGCTCTGGCAGGCCGGCGAGCTCGTCGCCGGTGCGGTGGCGCAGCCCGCGCTGGGGCTGACCTTCCACACCGGCGAGCCGCCCGTCGTCCCGCCGGCGACGTCGCCGCGGCCCCGGATCGCGGTCAGCCGCACCCGTCCGCCGGCCTTCGTCGCCGCGCTGGCCGAGGAGATCGGGGCCGAGCTGGTGCCGATGGGCTCCGCCGGCGCCAAGGTGATGTCGGTGGTGCGCGACGTGGCCGACGCCTACGTGCACACCGGTGGGCAGTACGAGTGGGACTCCGCCGCCCCCGTCGCCGTCGCCCGCGCCGCCGGCCTCCACACCAGCCGCGTCGACGGCAGTCCGCTGCGCTACAACCAGGACGACGTGCGGCTGCCCGACCTCGTCGTGTGCCGGCCCGAGCTGGCCGAGCCGATCCTGGCCTTCGTCCGCGAGCACGGCACGGAGTGAGGCCGTGAGCCCCGTGCAGGCCGTGCTCTGGGACGCCGACGGCGTGCTCCAGCGTGGCCCCTCCGACTGGCACGACGCCTTCGGCGAGGCGCTCGGCGACCGTGCGGCGGAGGTCGGCCGCGAGCTGCTCGGGGGCCTCGACCTCGACGCCGCGCTGCGCGGCGCCTACGACATGCGCGAGCGCGTCGTGACGACGCGGGCGCAGCACGGCCTCGCGGACGTCGAGGAGCAGGTGCTCTCGGTGTGGCGCCGCATCGACCCGCTGCCCGACTCCCGCGCGCTGGTCGCCGACCTCGCGGTGCCGTCGTACCTCGCGACCAACCAGGACACCCTGCGGGCCGCCTGCATGCGCGAGCAGATGGGCTACGACGAGCTGCTCGACGGCGCCTACTACTCCTGCGACCTCGGCGTCGCCAAGCCCGACCAGCGGTTCTGGGCGCTCATCGCCGAGGCTCTCGGTCTCGCTCCCGAGCAGCTGGTCTTCGTCGACGACCTGCTCGACAACGTCGTGGCCGCGCGCGACCTCGGCCTGTGCGCGGTGCACTGGCACCACGACGACGGCGTGCCCGCGCTGCGCGACGCGCTCGCCGTGCTGGGGGTCGACTCCTGATGGCGGCCGCCAAGTCCCCCTCGGTGGAGGTCGAGGTCGACGACAAGGTGGTGCGGGTCTCCAACCCCGACCGCGTCTACTTCCCCGCGCGGGGCGAGACCAAGCTCGACCTGGTCGAGTACTACCTCGCCGTCGGCGACGGGATCGTCAACGCGCTGCGCGAGCGACCCTGCATGCTGCACCGCTTCCCGACCGGGGTGGCGGGGGAGAAGGTGCACCAGAAGCGGCTGCCACGGGGCGCGCCGCCCTGGATGGAGACGGTGCGGGTGCACTTCCCGCGCTGGAACCGCACCGCCGACGAGCTGTGCGTCACCGAGCTCGCCCAGGTGATCTGGGCGGTGCAGATGAGCACGGTGGAGTTCCACCCGTGGAACAGCCGGCGCGCCGACGTCGAGAAGCCCGACGAGTGGCGCATCGACCTCGACCCGGGCCCCGACTGCCCGTGGAGCACCGTCCAGCGGGTCACCCACGTCGTGCACGAGGTGCTCGACGACCTGGGCGCCACCGGCTTCCCGAAGACCAGCGGCGGCAAGGGGCTGCACGTCTACGTGCGCATCGCGCCCGACCACGGCTTCCAGGACGTACGCCGTGCCGCGCTCGCGTTCGCGCGCGAGGTCGAGCGGCGCTGCGACGACGTCACCACGGCGTGGTGGCGCAAGGACCGCGACCCGGCCGACCTCTTCGTCGACTACAACCAGAACGCACGCGACCACACCATCGCGGCGGCGTACTCCGTGCGGGGCAACCCGATCGGCACGGTCAGCACCCCGGTGCGCTGGGAGGAGGTCGACGACTGCGAGCCCGACGACTTCACGATCGCCACCGTGCCCGCCCGCTACGCCGAGCTCGGTGACCTGCACGCCGGCATCGACGACGCGGTCTTCGACCTCGCCCCGCTGCTGGACTGGGCCACGCGTGACGAGAGGGCGGGGGAGGAGCCCCCGGCGGATCCGGAGGAGTGAGTCCACCCTCGGCGTCGTCCATTTGACACTTTCGGGTCTGGTGTCAATGTTACCGACGGGTTTACCCTGCTGGACATGACGGCTCACCCCGACCGGCCCACCGAGACGACGGGTCCCGCGGACCCCGAGCACGACGTCAGGGCGTCGTACGCCCTGGAGCCCTCGCGGGTGAGGGAGCTGACCGCGCGGCTGGTGGCGACCAGCGGCCGGGAGGTCACGGCGTACACCCCGATCAGCGGGCAGCCGCTCGCGGTGCTGCCGCAGTCGGACGAGGGCGACGTCGAGACGGCCTTCGACCGCGCTCGGCGTGCGCAGGAGGCGTGGGCGCGCACGTCGCTCGACGAGCGCGCGCAGGTGCTGCTGCGCTTCCACGACCTGGTCGTCGACCGGCAGGACGAGATCCTCGACCTGATCTGCTGGGAGTCGGGCAAGGCCCGCAAGCACGCCTTCGACGAGCCGATGCACGTGGCCCTGACCGCGCGCTACTACGCCCGCACGGCGCACCAGCACCTCGACTCCCGGCGGGTACGCGGCGTGGTGCCGGGTCTGACCCAGGTGCAGGTCAACCAGGTGCCCAAGGGCGTCGTCGGCATCATCTCGCCGTGGAACTACCCCTTCACCATGGCGCTGTGCGACGGCCTGCCGGCGCTGCTCGCCGGCAACGCCGTGGTGATCAAGCCCGACGCCCAGACCATGCTCTCCGCGCTGTACGGCGCGCAGCTGCTGGAGGAGGCCGGGCTGCCCGACGGGCTGTGGAACGTCGTGGCCGGTCCCGGTCGCGAGCTGGGCGGGCCGATCATCTCCCGCAGCGACTACGTCTGCTTCACGGGCTCGACCGCCACCGGCAAGGTGATCGCGGCCCAGTGCGCCGAGCGGCTGATCGGGTGCTCGCTCGAGCTCGGCGGCAAGAACCCCATGCTCGTGCTGCGCGACGCCAGCATCGGTCGCGCCGCCGAGGGTGCGCTGCGGGCGATGTTCTCCAACGCCGGGCAGCTGTGCGTCTCGGTGGAGCGGCTGCTGGTCGCCGACGAGGTCTACGACCGCTTCCGTGACGAGCTGGTGCGCAGGATCGACGCGATGACCCTGCGTGGCGGGCTCGACTGGGGCAGCGACATGGGCTCGCTGATCAGCCAGGACCAGCTCGACACCGTCACCGCGCACGTCGAGGACGCCCGTGCCAAGGGCGCGACCGTGCTCACCGGCGGGCGGGCCCGTCCCGACCTCGGTCCCTACTACTACGAGCCCACGGTGCTCGAGGGCGTCACGCCCGACATGCTCTGCGCCGGCGCCGAGACCTTCGGTCCGGTCGTGGCGCTCTACCGCTTCTCCGACGAGGCCGAGGCCGTCGAGCGGGCCAACGAGGGCAGCTACGGCCTCAACGGCGCGATCTACAGCCGTGACACCCGGCGCGCCCGCGCGCTCGCGGCGCAGGTGAGGTGCGGCACGGTCAACGTCAACGAGGCCTTCGCCGCGACCTTCGCCAGCATCGAGGCCCCGATGGGCGGGATGCGCGAGTCGGGTGTCGGACGCCGCCAGGGCGCCGAGGGCATCCTGCGCTACACCGAGACGCAGTCGGTCGCGGTGCAGCGGCTGCTGCGCTTCTCGCCGGTGCTCGGCCTCGGCGACGAGGGCTACGCGAAGGTGATGACGGCCAACCTGCGGCTGATGCGCAAGCTGGGGGCGAAGTGAGGGTCTCGACAGGCTCGACCGGCGGGGGCGGCTCGACCGGCGGGAGCGGTGGCGGCGGCTCGGCCGGCGACCGGTACGACTACGACGTCCTCGTCGTCGGGTCCGGCTTCGGCGGGTCGGTGGCGGCGTTGCGGCTCAGCGAGAAGGGCTACCGCGTGGGGGTGCTCGAGGCGGGGGCGCGCTTCGCCGACGACGAGCTGCCCAAGACCTCCTTCGAGCTCGACAAGTTCCTCTTCCGCCCCGAGATCGGCTGCTACGGCATCCAGCGCATCGAGGCGGTCCGCGACTCGCTGATCCTCGCGGGGGCCGGCGTGGGCGGCGGCTCGCTGGTCTACGCCAACACCCTCTACGAGCCGCTCGACGCCTTCTACCGCGACCCGCAGTGGGCCCACATCGCCGACTGGAAGGCCGAGCTCGCGCCCTTCTACGACCAGGCCAAGCGGATGCTCGGCGTGGTCGAGAACCCCCTGCGCACGCCCTCGGACGAGGTGATGGAGAAGGTCGCCAGCGAGATGGGCGTGGCCGAGACCTTCCACCCCACCCCGGTGGGCGTCTTCTTCGGTGAGCCCGGGCAGCGGCAGGGCGAGACCGTGGCCGACCCGTTCTTCGGCGGCGCGGGGCCCGAGCGGCGTACCTGCATCGCCTGCGGCGACTGCATGACCGGCTGCAAGCACAACGCCAAGAACACCCTGGTCAAGAACTACCTGCACCTCGCCGAGCAGCTCGGGGCGAAGGTGATGCCGCTCTCGACGGTCACCCGCGTCGCCGAGCGCGAGGGCGGTGGCTACGACGTCACGATCAGGTTCACCAAGGCGCGTCGGGCCACACGGCGGACGACGCGCACGCTGAGCGCCGAGCACGTCGTCTTCGCCGCGGCCGCGATCGGCACCCAGAAGCTGCTGCACCGGCTCAAGGCGGAGGGCACGCTGCCGCGCCTCTCCGACCGGCTGGGCCACCTCTCGCGCACCAACTCCGAGTCGATCCTCGGCGCCATCGCGGGCGACACCTCGGTCGACTACAGCTACGGCATCTCGATCACCTCCTCCTTCCACCCCGACCCCGACACCCACGTGGAGCCGGTGCGCTACGGCCGGGGCAGCAACGTGATGTCGCTGCTGCAGACGGTGCTCACCGACGGCGACGGGCCGCTGCCGCGCTGGCGCACCTGGCTGGGCGAGCTCTGGCGCGAGCGCGCCAGCGTGCGCGACCTCTACGACCTGCGCCACTGGTCGGAGCGCACGGTGGTGGCGCTGGTGATGCAGAGCCTCGACAACTCGATCACCGTCTACCCCAAGCGGATCCCGGGCACCCGGCGCTGGCGGCTGTCCTCGCGCCAGGGCCACGGCGAGCCCAACCCGACCTGGATCCCCGTCGGCAACGCCGTGGTGCGCCGCATGGCCGAGATCATGGGCGGCAAGGCGGGCGGCTCGATCGGCGAGCCCTTCAACATGCCGATGACCGCGCACTTCATCGGGGGGGCGGCGATCGGCGACTCCCCGGAGACCGGTGTGGTCGACGCCTACCAGCGCGTCTACGGCTACGACGGCCTGCACGTCGCCGACGGTGCCGCGGTCAGCGCCAACCTGGGGGTCAACCCCTCGCTCACGATCACCGCGCAGGCCGAGCGGGCGATGTCGATGGGGCCCCCCACGGGCGACGCCGACCCGCGGCCGGCCCTCGGGGCGGCGTACCAGTCCGTGGCTCCCGTGGCGCCGCGTCGTCCGGCGGTGCCCCACGACGCCCCCGGTGCGCTGCGGCTGCCCATCGTCGGCGTCAGCTGACCTCCGCCCGCCGGGCCCCGGAACGCACCAGGGCCCGGCCGGGGAGGGAGGGAGGCCGGGCCCTGGCAGCTCGCGAGAAGCGAACCGGTTCGGCTCCGGTCGCCCGGATCCGAACGCCCCAACGACCCCGTGGGTGCAGGGGTTACGCACCGGTCGGCTGAGTCCAGCATCTGGGCAGGGCGGCGGCTCTGGCAGACTTCGGGACTCAGCCCCTCGCCACCACCAAACCCCCGGAAGGGTCGCTGCGTGACCGACCACGACACCGTCCTCGTCGTCGACTTCGGGGCGCAGTACGCCCAGCTCATCGCCCGCCGGGTGCGCGAGGCGAGGGTCTACTCCGAGATCGTGCCCCACGACATGCCGGTGGCCGAGATGCTCGCCAAGCGGCCCGCGGCGATCATCCTCTCCGGCGGTCCGTCGTCGGTGTACGCCGAGGGCGCCCCCGGGGTCGACCCGGCGCTCTTCGACGCCGAGGTCCCGGTCTTCGGCATGTGCTACGGCTTCCAGGCGATGGCCCAGGCCCTCGGCGGCGAGGTCGCCCACACCGGCATCTCGGAGTACGGCCGCACGCCGGTCGCGGTGAGCGACCCCGGCACGCTGCTGGCCGACGTGCCGCCCGAGCACCGGGTCTGGATGTCGCACGGCGACTCGGTCAGCCGGGCGCCCGAGGGCTTCCGGGTGCTCGCGGCCACGGCCGCCACCCCCGTGGCGGCCTTCGAGGACGTCGAGCGCCGCTTCGCGGGGGTGCAGTGGCACCCCGAGGTGATGCACACCGAGCACGGCCAGCAGGTGCTCGAGCACTTCCTGCACGACATCGCGCACTGCCGACCGACCTGGACGATGGTCAACATCGTCGAGGAGCAGGTCGAGCGCATCCGCGAGCAGGTGGGTGAGGGGCTCGCGATCTGCGCGCTCTCGGGCGGCGTCGACTCCGCCGTCGCGGCGGCCCTGGTGCAGCGCGCCATCGGCGACCGGCTGACCTGTGTCTACGTCGACCACGGGCTGATGCGCCAGGGCGAGACCGAGCAGATCGAGCGCGACTTCGTCGACGCCACGGGCGCCGACCTGGTGGTCGTCGACGCCGAGAAGCAGTTCCTCGACGCGCTGGCCGGGGTCACCGACCCGGAGGAGAAGCGCAAGATCATCGGCCGGGAGTTCATCCGCGTCTTCGAGGCCGCCGAGGCCGACGTGCTGGCACCCAAGATCGCGCAGGGCGCGGCCGAGGACACCAAGGTCGCCTACCTGGTGCAGGGCACGCTCTACCCCGACGTCGTGGAGTCCGGGGGAGGGGCGGGCACCTCCAACATCAAGAGCCACCACAACGTCGGCGGCCTGCCCGACGACCTGGAGTTCGAGCTGGTCGAGCCGCTGCGCACGCTCTTCAAGGACGAGGTGCGGCTCGTCGGGGAGCAGCTCGGGCTGCCCCCGGCGATGGTGTGGCGCCACCCCATCCCGGGGCCGGGCCTCGGCATCCGGATCATCGGCGAGGTGACGCGCGAGCGCCTCGACATCCTGCGCGCGGCCGATGCGATCGCCCGTGAGGAGCTCACCCGCGCCGGGCTCGACCGCGACATCTGGCAGTTCCCCGTGGTGCTGCTCGCCGACGTCCGCTCCGTCGGCGTCCAGGGCGACGGTCGCACCTACGGCCACCCCGTCGTGCTGCGTCCGGTGACCTCCGAGGACGCCATGACCGCCGACTGGGCCCGCGTGCCCTACGAGGTGCTCGAGACGATCTCGACGCGCATCACCAACGAGGTGCGCGAGATCAACCGCGTCACCGTCGACATCACGAGCAAGCCGCCCGGCACCATCGAGTGGGAGTAGCCGGCCGGCTCTCGTGGTCTGCTCGGGGGTGTCCCTGATGGCCGTGGGTCGCCTGCGTCCCTAGGCTCCTGAGGGACGACAGGGGGTCGCCATGGGGCTGGTCGCGACAGTGACGAGCACGATCACCGGCACCATCACCGGCACGGTGGCGGGGGTGGCCCGGCGCACCCTGGTGGCGCGCCCCGGGGGCGTCGACCTGACCCGCCTCGACCGCGTGCCCCGCTCGCTGTCCTGGCCGCTGCGCCGCGACGGCACGGCCCCGAGCGCGCGTCTGTCCGCGATGCGCGAGGCCGGACCGGTGCAGCGGCTGGTCACGGTGCTCGGCCTGGAGGTCTGGCTGGTCACCGGCGACGCCGAGGTGCGCGAGGTGCTGGCCGACGGGTCGTCGTACTCCACCGACATCCGGCCGTACGTCGGGCGCAGCGGTGCGAGCGACGGCGACATCGGCGGGCTCGGCTTCACCGACCCGCCCGACCACACCCGGCTGCGCCGGCTGCTCACCCCGGAGTTCACGGTGCGCCGGCTGCAGCGGGTGCAGCCGCTGATCGAGCAGATCTGCGCGCGGCAGCTCGACGAGCTCGCGGCGGCCGCGGACGCCGACGGCGTGGTCGACCTGGTGCCGGGCTACGCCTTCCCGGTGCCGTTCCTGGTCATCTGCGAGCTGCTCGGCATGCCCCACGACCGGCGCGACACCTTCGCCCGCCTCGCCACGCAGCGCTTCGACGTGGGTGGCGGCGGGGCCGGCACCCTCGGTGCGATCGGCGGCTCGCGCCGCTTCCTGCTCGACGAGGTGGCCCGGCAGCGGCGCGCCCCGGGACCCGGCCTGATCGGGCAGCTCGTCCGCGAGCACGGCGACGAGGTGACCGACGTCGAGCTCGGCGGCCTGGCCGACGGCGTGATGACCGGAGGCCTGGAGACCAGCGCCTCGATGCTGGCGCTGGGCACGGCCCGGCTGCTCGAGGACCGTGCGCTGTGGGAGCGGCTGGGGGAGGACCCCGCGCTGGCCGGCCCGGTCGTCGACGAGCTGCTGCGGCTGCTCTCGGTCGTGCAGGTCGCCTTCCCGCGGTTCGCCCGGCACGAGGTGGAGATCGGTGGCGTCCGGGTGCCGCGTGGGGCCGTGGTGATGTGCTCCCTCCCGGCGGCCAACCGCGACCCCCGGGCGGGGTACGCCGAGGAGCTGGACCCGGCGCGTGCCACCCGGTCGCACCTCGCCTTCGGCCACGGCGTCCACCGCTGCCTCGGGGCCGAGCTCGCCCGCATGGAGCTGGCCACCGCGCTGCCGGCGCTGGCCCGGCGCTTCCCCGAGCTCGACCTCGCGGTCGCCCCGCGAGAGCTGCGCCACCGTCAGCGCTCGATCGTCTTCGGGCTCGAGCGGCTCCCGGTCCGGGTGGGTCGTGACCCACGTCACGTTGTCTAGACCGGTGACCAATTTGTTGTCCGCGCCTACTAGGCACGGCGTGTGACGGGGCTTACGTTGGGCCGGCCAACATTTACCGGACGGACACGTGGCCGACAGCTCTCGGACACGCGCCTCGCGCCCCGACGGTGATCCGCACTCACTGATGGGAGGCGATCTGCGTGAAGCGGATGCCTGTAGTACTCGCGGCCGGGACCCTCGGCCTGGCGCTCACGCTCTCTGCCTGCGGCAGCGACGACGGCGGGAGCGACGGCGGCGACGGCGGCGACAGCGGCGCGGCCGCCGACGCCAAGATCGGCGTCATCCTCCCCGACACCGAGTCGTCGGTGCGCTGGGAGACCGCCGACCGCCCGGCGCTCGAGGCGGCCTTCGACGAGGCCGGCGTCGAGTACGTGATCGACAACGCCCAGGGCGACGCCGAGCAGATGGCGACCATCGCCGACCAGATGATGACCGACGGCGTCACCGTCCTGGCGATCGTCAACCTCGACAACGCCTCCGGTGCCGCGATCCAGGAGAAGGCCGCCGCCCAGGGCGTGGCGACCATCGACTACGACCGCCTCACCCTCGGTGGCTCCGCGGAGTACTACGTCTCCTTCGACAACAAGAAGGTCGGCGAGCTCCAGGGTCAGGGCCTCGCGGACTGCCTCGGCGACACCGACGCCAACATCGTCTTCCTCAACGGCTCGCCCGACGACTCCAACGCCACCTCCTTCTCCGAGGGTGCGCACAGCGTGCTCGACGAGATGAGCAACTTCACCCAGGTGGCCGAGCAGGCCGTGCCCGGGTGGGACAACGAGCAGGCCGGCGTCATCTTCGAGCAGATGTACACCCAGGCCGACGGTGAGATCGACGGCGTGCTCGCGGCCAACGACGGCCTCGGCGGTGCGGCGATCTCGATCCTCGACAAGAACGGCCGGGCCGGTGAGGTCCCCGTGACCGGCCAGGACGCCACCGTCGAGGGGCTGCAGAACGTCCTCGCCGGCACCCAGTGCATGACGGTCTACAAGTCCGCCACGCAGGAGGCCGGTGCGCTCGCGGAGCTCGCGATCGCCCTCGCCAACGGCGAGGAGGGCGAGACCACCGGTGAGGTGGAGGACACCGAGGGCGACCGTCAGGTCCCGTCGGTGCTGCTCGACCCGGTGTCCATCACCAAGGACAACGTCTCCGAGGTCATCGAGGACGGCGGCCAGAAGGCCGAGGACGTCTGCAACGGCTTCGAGACGCAGTGCGAGGAGGCCGGGATCTCCTGATCCGGCCGTACCACCGAGGACCCTGAGGTCCTCCCCACGAGCAGCGGGCCCGGTCCAGCCGGTCCACCGACCCTCGGGCCGGGCCCGCCGCCACGTACGAAGAGCAACCCTGTCGCCCCAGGAGGCGTGATGACCGACCCCCTGCTCGAGCTCCGCTCGGTCAACAAGAGCTTCGGACCCGTCCAGGTCCTCCACGACGTCGACTTCCGGGTCTACCCGGGCCAGGTCACCGCGCTGGTGGGCGACAACGGCGCCGGCAAGTCGACGCTGGTCAAGACGATCGCCGGCATCTACCGCGCCGACAGCGGCGAGTTCGCCTTCGACGGCAAGCCCGTCACCATCCACAGCCCCAAGGAGGCGGCCGACCTCGGCATCGAGGTCGTCTACCAGGACCTGGCGCTGTGCGACAACCTCGACATCGTCCAGAACATGTTCCTCGGCCGCGAGGCCACCTCGGGCGGGATCGTGCTCGACGAGCTCACCATGGAGGAGCGCGCCCGCACCACCCTGGCCTCGCTGTCGGTGCGCACCGTGAAGTCGGTGCGCCAGAGCGTCGCCTCGCTCTCCGGCGGCCAGCGGCAGACCGTGGCCATCGCCAAGGCCGTGCTGTGGAACTCGCGGGTGGTGCTGCTCGACGAGCCCACCGCCGCGCTGGGCGTCGCGCAGACCCGCCAGGTCCTCGACCTCGTGCGCCGGCTGGCCGACGCCGGTCTCGGCGTGGTGCTGATCTCGCACAACATGGTCGACGTGCTCGAGGTCTCCGACCGGATCACCGCGCTGTACCTCGGCCGGGTGGCCGCCGACCTGCCGGCCAAGGAGACGAACCTCAGCCAGATCGTCGAGCTGATCACCGCGGGGCGCTCCGGCGACATCGGCATCCCCGCCGCCACCGCCGCCGAGTCGGCCTGAGGACGGAGACCACGTCATGACCACGACTCCCGAGACCACCGGCTCCAGCGGTACGACGCTGGCCGCCGCCGACTTCGCCAACGACCGCGCCAGCGCCTCGCTGGGCGAGGCCTTCCGCGACTGGCGCGACCGGATCCGCGGCGGCGACATGGGCGCCCTCCCCGCCGTGCTGGGACTGATCGTCCTGGCCATCGTCTTCTCGGTGCTGCGGCCGCAGACCTTCACCAGCGAGCTCAACATCGCCAACCTGATGACCCAGGCGGCGTCGATCTCGGTGCTCGCCATGGGCCTGATCCCGGTGCTCCTGCTGGGCGACATCGACCTCTCCGCCGGCGTGGCCGGCGGCATGGCTGCGGGCTTCACCGCGGTCGCGATCGACCGCAACGGCCAGCACTGGACCCTCGCGGTGCTGATCGGGCTGGCCGTCGGGGCCGTGGTCGGGCTGGTGATCGGGCTGCTCGTCGCCCGGCTCGGCATCCCGTCCTTCGTGGTCACGCTGGCCTTCTTCCTCGGCCTGCAGGGCGTCACGCTGCGGCTGATCGGCATGGGCGGCACGGTGCCCGTGCGCGACGAGGTGCTCCGCGGGATCACGATCAAGTCGATGCCGGTCGTGGCCGGCTGGATCGTGGTGATCGGCCTGCTCGCGGCGTACGGCGCCCTGATGCTCGTGCGCCAGCGCCGACTGGCGCAGCGCAACCTCCAGCGGCCCCCCAACGCGCTGCTGGTGGTCAAGTTCGCCTCGCTGTCGGCGATCGTGCTGATCTTCACCGCGATCCTCTCGCAGAACCGCAGCCGCTCCGCCGCGCTGGAGATCGCCGGCATCCCCTACGCCGTCTTCATCGTGATCGCGCTGCTGGTCTTCTGGACCTTCGTCTTCGGCCGCACCGGCTACGGCCGCCACATGTACGCCATCGGCGGCAACCGCGAGGCCGCCCGCCGCGCCGGCATCAACGTCACCCGGCTGCGGATCTCGGCCTTCGTGATCTGCTCGATGATGGCCGCGATCAGCGGCATCATCAGCTCCTCCTACACCGGCAGCGTCGCGCCGGGCTCCGGCGGCGGCAACACGCTGCTCTACGCCGTCGGTGCCGCCGTCATCGGAGGCACCAGCCTCTTCGGCGGCAAGGGCTACATCCGCGACGGGGTGATCGGCGGCCTGGTGATCGCCACGATCGACAACGGGCTCGGCCTGCTCAACCAGGCGGCGTACATCAACTACATCATCACCGGCAGCG
>JBQGFI010000263.1:0-7210 GCA_052040065.1 Marmoricola sp. | reverse complement strand
GACGCCGACGCCGTGCTGGTGCAGGAGGACGGCAAGCCGATCGGCGTGCTCACCCGGCAGGACCTGCTGGGCTTCGTCTCGGAGTGACCTCGGACCGGTCGGGGGGACCGGGCCGGAGACAGGTCGTCGGGCAGATGGTGGGGCGACCTTGGGAGTGCCACCCCACCATCCTCGGACCGACCGGACGGACGTGGAGGGGCCTGCAGAGCAGGCGATCCGCCTCGCGGCCCGAGCGTCCCGCCGGTGCGGGCACACCGACCATGGGACGCAGCACCAGGATAGGCGTCCGTCGTCCGAATTGTCACGAAACTCTGGCGCCCCGTGGACACCGGGGCGCGGACCGGTCTAGCGGGGCGTGTCGACCCACTGCTCGCCGACGACGACGGCCTCCGCGCTGCCGCCGGTGAGCTCGGCGACGATCTCCTCGGTCACCCCGTGGGTGCGGGGGGGCACGGCGAAGCGCAGCTGCGCGTCGCCGGTGTACTCGACGCCCAGGACGCGGGCCCCGCGGGCGCGCAGGTCGTGCTCGAGCCGGCCCACGTCGGTGAAGTCGACGGTGACCTCGTAGACGTCGTGGCGCACCCGCTCGACCAGGCCCGCCTCGTCGAGGGCCGCCCGGGTCGCGGCGGCGTAGGCACGGACCAGCCCGCCGGTGCCCAGCAGGGTGCCGCCGAACCACCGGGTCACCACGGCGACCACGTCGCTGAGCTCGCGACCGCGCAGCTGCTGCAGGATCGGGGCGCCGGCCGTGCCGGGGGGCTCGCCGTCGTCGGAGGACTGCTCGGACATCCGGTCGGGGCCCACCACGAAGCCGAAGCAGTGGTGCCGGGCGTCCCAGTGCTCGCGGCGCAGGGTCTCCACGACGCTGCGCGCCTCGCCCTCGTCGGCCACGCGGGCGACGCGGCACCGGAAGCGGGAGCGCTCGACCTCGAGCTCCGCGACACCGTCGCGGGCGACGGTGAGGTAGGAGTGGTCGGCCAGTCGTTCGCTCACGCGCACAGTGTGAGGACCGCGGGGCGCAGCAGGAACTCGCCGACGGAGGTGGGCTAGCCCATGCCGGACCGCGCCGGGGCTGCTGGCAGGATCGCCGGCATGCGCATCGTGTCGCTGCTGCCGTCGACGACGGAGATCCTCTTCGCCCTGGGCGCCGGCGACGACGTCGTCGGGGTGACCTTCGAGTGCGACCACCCGCCGCAGGCGCGGGAGCGCCGGATCGTCTCGACCAGCACCATGCCCGAGGGTCTCGACGCGGCCGGCATCGACGCCTTCGTGGTGGAGGCGATGCGCGCGGGGGAGGACCTCTACCGGCTCGACGAGGGGGCGCTGCGCGACCTCGACGCCGACCTGGTCGTGACGCAGGACCTGTGTGCGGTGTGTGCCGTCGACGTCTCGGTGGTCGACGACGCGCTGCGCTACCTCGGCTGCCGCGCCGAGGTGCTGACCATCGACCCGCACACCCTCGACGAGGTCGTCGCCTCGATCGGCGTGCTCGGCGCCGCCACGGGGCGCGAGGAGGCCGCGGCGCAGCTGGTCGCCGACCTGCGCCGCCGCCTCACCCTGGTCTGGGGACGGACGCTCACGCTCCGGCAGCGCCCGCGGGTGCTGGTGCTGGAGTGGACCGACCCGCCGTACGCCCCCGGCCACTGGGTGCCCGAGATGGTGGAGATGGCCGGCGGCACCTCCGCGCTCGGCGAGGCCGGGGCGAGGTCGGTGCGGGTGACGTGGGACGACGTGCGCGCGTCACGTCCCGACCTGGTGGTCTGCGCCCCCTGCGGCTACCACCTGCCCGACGCGGTGGGGCTGGCCGAGGCGGTCGTGGCCTCCGGTGAGCTGCCGGTGGAGGTGCCGGTGTGGGCGGTCGACGCCAACGCGTCGTGGGCCCGCCCGGGGCCGCGGCTCGTCGACGGCATCGAGACGCTGGCGGCGGTCGTGGCCGGCGGTGACCCGGACCCGGGGTCGGCGCAGCGGGTCAGGTGAGCCGGGTCAGGAGTCGCGTCAGGAGCCCGGGGAGTCGGGGCCGGTCATGGCCGCGCGCAGCGAGGCGGTGATCTCGCGCAGCCGCTCGGCGGGCACCTTGAGCACCTCGCGGTCCCACGTCAGCAGCCCGTTGACCTCGTCCTCGACGTCGGTGAGCTGGGTGTAGACGGTCGCGGCGAGGCCGCGCGCGGCCTCGGCGCGCATCGCGTCGTGCAGCTCGACGAGGGCCTCGGTGAGCTCCTCGGTCGAGCCGAAGCCGCGGTAGCCGTAGCGACGGGCGCTCCAGGCGTGGTCGGGCAGGTGCAGCGCGTAGCCGCCGTACTCCGAGAGCACCACGGGCCGCCGCCCGGCGCGTCCGCGCCGCCGCCGCGGCATCGTGAAGTGGCGCAGGTAGGAGTGGTAGCCGCGCAGGTCGCCCCCGCCCTGGTCGACCCAGCCACTGGCCTGCAGCACGAGCCGGGTCGGGTCCAGGCGCGCCATCCGGCGCGCGACGCGGTTGGCGTCGAACTGGCCCCAGCCCTCGTTGAAGGGCGTCCAGACCACCACCGAGGGCGCCGAGCGCAGCAGCCTGACGGTGGCGTCGACCTCGCCGAGGAACTCGCGACGTCCCCGGCGCGAGGTCCGGCCGTAGACGCGGCGGAGCCGGTCGGGCAGCCGCCGCTCGGTCTGCGCGCGGTGCACGGCGCGCGAGTGGTAGCGCTCCCCGCCGTTGACGACGTCCTGCCACACGAGCAGCCCGAGCCGGTCGCAGTGGTGGTACCACCGCAGCGGCTCCACCTTCGCGTGCTTGCGGAGCATGGTGAAGCCCAGCGACCTCACCAGCTCGAGCTCCTCGACGATCGCGTCGTCGCTCGGCGGCGTCAGCAGGCTCTCGGGCCAGTAGCCCTGGTCGAGCAGCCCGACGTGGGGGTACGGCGCCCCGTTGAGCAGCAGCCGCCGGTGGCCGGCGGCGTCGGTGCCGACGCCGACCGAGCGCATACCGGCGTACGAGGTCACGTGGTCCTCGCCGTAGGTGACCTCGACGTCGTGCAGGAAGGGGTCCTCGGGCGACCAGCGCCGCGCCCCGGGGAGCGACAGCGGTGCGGGTGTGCCGACCGGCACGTCGGCCCGCGCCACCTCGGTGTCGCCGGCGCGCACGACGACGGTGGCCGTGGCCGGCCCGTCGCCGGCAGGCTCGACGGTGACGAGCAGCAGGTCGTGCTCGAGGTCGGGCACGAGCGCCAGGTCGGCGACGTACGCCGCGGGCACCTGCTCGAGCCAGACGGTCTGCCAGATGCCCGACTGCGCGGTGTACCAGATCTCGCCGCGGTCGAGCCGCTGCTTGCCCCGCGCGTGCCAGCTCGTCTCGGAGACGTCGCGGACCCGCACCACCAGCTCGTGGCGGGGGGCCTCGCTCAGGGCGTCGGTGACGTCGAGGGTGAAGGGCAGGTAGCCGCCCACGTGACCGCCGACCTCGGTGGCGTCGACCCAGACCGTGCAGCGCTGGTCGACGGCGCCGAAGTGCAGCAGCACCCGGCCCCCGTCGACGGGGCGCGCGACCTCGACCTGGCGCCGGTACCAGAGCCGCTCGTCGGGCTGCAGCTGTCGGCCGGAGCCGGACAGCCGGGTCTCGGGGGAGAAGGGGACGGTGAGGGGACCGTCGTACTGCACGGGCGGGTGGTCGTCGTCGGTGAAGGCGTGCTGCCAGGTGCCGTTGAGGGAGCGCCAGCCCGTGCGCTGCAGCTGCGGTCGCGGGTGCTCCGGCAGCGGGTCCGCACGGTCGAGGTCGCGCCCCCAGCGGGTCAGCACGGCGGTCTCAGTCGACCGTCTCGACGTCGCCGCGCACCGCGGTCATCAGCGCGCGCAGCTGGTCGACCTCCCAGCCCTCGGTGGTCGTGAAGACCTGGCCGAAGCTGGTCGTGGTGGCCCAGATGCACAGCTGGGTGCCGGTGTCCTGCGAGGCGCACATGCCCTGGGCGTCCTCGCCGGCACCGACGCGCTCGACCTGCAGGCCGTTGCGCTCCGCGGTGGAGGCGGCCTGGTCGATCAGCTGCTGGGGGTCGGTCTCACCCTCGATGTCGACACCCACGACGTTGACCGGCCCGGTGGGGCCACGCTCCTCGTCGGCCTGGTCGTAGATGCCGAGCTGGGCGCGCGCCCGACCGTCGTAGAGCGAGGCGAACTGCTGGGCGGCGGTGTCGAGCTCGCCGGCGGCCCGCTCCTCGAGCGCGGCGTCACGGCTCATGCCGCCGACGGTCTCGGGCAGCGAGATGCTCCGCTGCGGCTCGCCGGTGAGCACGGTGAAGGCCACGAAGCCGGCACCGAAGACGAGCGCGACGGCGACGACCGCGGCCACCACCTTCACCCACAGGCGGTGGGTCGGGGCGGTGGGCTGTCCCTGGGTCGGGTCGGGGTGCGGCTCGGTCATGGCCGTCAGTGTGCCGCAGCGCCGCCGACGACCCCGAATCCTGTGCGACGCCTCACGTCGCCCGGGCGGGGCTCAGCCCCGCGGCACCGGCACCCCGGTGTTGCTGTGGCACCGGTAGCCGAAGGGGTTCTTCACCAGGTACTGCTGGTGGTGGTCCTCGGCGTAGTAGTAGGGCGTCTCCTCCGCCGGGCGCAGCTCGGTGGTGATGGCGCCGTAGCCGCGCTTGTCGAGCTCGGTCTGGTAGCGCGCGACGACGGCCTCGGCCACCTCGCGCTGCTCGGGGGAGGCGTAGTAGATCGCGGAGCGGTACTGCGTGCCGACGTCGTTGCCCTGGCGCATCCCCTGCGTGGGGTCGTGGACCTCGAAGAAGGTCGCGACCAGGTCGGCGTAGGAGACCTGCGCGGGGTCGAAGACGACGCGCACGGCCTCGGTGTGGCCGGTGCGGCCCGAGCACACCTCCTCGTAGGAGGGGTGGGCGGTGTGGCCGCCGGCGTAGCCGACCGAGGTCGACCACACGCCCGGGACCTGCCAGAAGATCTCCTCGGCGCCCCAGAAGCAGCCCAGGCCGAAGAGCGCGACGTCGTACCCCTCGGGCACCTCGTCGGTGACCAGCGGCGCGTCGAGCACGCGGTGGCGCTCGGCGAGGGAGAACCAGCGCTCCTCGCGCCCGCGCAGGGCGTCGTCGGCGGTGGGCAGCTGGGTCTTGGCTCGGCTGAACAGCATGGGGGTCCTTCCTCGGGGCTCGCTGCTCACAACGGTAGGTCGCGCCTGGGTGTTCCCGGACGAGTAGCCTCGCCGGGGTGACCGACGAGCACCTCGCCCAGGCCGGCTTCGAGACCCGCGCCATCCACGCGGGCTGGGAGCCCGACCCCGCCACCGGGTCGGTGATCCCGCCGATCTTCGCCACCTCGACCTACAAGCAGGACGGTGTCGGCGGGCTGCGCGGCGGCTACGAGTACAGCCGATCGGGCAACCCCACCCGCACCGCGCTCGAGCAGACGCTCGCCGCGCTGGAGCAGGGCGGCCGGGCCTTCGCCTTCGCCTCGGGGCTCGCGGCCGAGGACACCCTCCTGCACGCCACCTGCGTGCCGGGCGACCACGTGGTGATCCCCGACGACGCCTACGGCGGCACCTTCCGGCTGGTCGACAAGGTCGCGACCCGCTGGGGCCTGGAGTACGACGCCGCGCCGGTCAGCGACGTCGACGCCGTGCGCGCGGCGATCCGTCCCGGGCGCACCCGGCTGGTGTGGGTCGAGACGCCCACCAACCCGCTGCTCAACGTCGGCGACATCGAGGCGCTGGCCGCGGTCGCGCACGAGGCCGGTGCCCTGCTCGTCGTCGACAACACCTTCGCCTCCTCCTACCTCCAGCAGCCGCTGACCCTGGGCGCCGACGTGGTGGTGCACTCGACCACCAAGTACGCCGGCGGCCACTCCGACGTCGTCGGCGGCGCGCTCGTCGTCCGGGCCGGCTCGGAGGAGCTCGCCGAGGCGCTGGCCTTCCACCACAACGCGATCGGCGCGGTGGCCGGTCCCTTCGACGCCTGGCTCACGCTGCGGGGGCTCAAGACGCTCTCGCTGCGCATGGACCGGCACTGCGACAACGCCGAGCTCGTCACCGGCTTCCTCGCCGGGCACCCGGACGTCTCGCACGTCTACTACCCGGGCCTCCCCGACCACCCGGGCCACGAGGTCGCGTCGCGCCAGATGAGCCGCTACGGCGGCATGGTCTCCTTCCGGGTCACCGGGGGCGAGGCGCAGGCGCTCGCGGTGTGCGAGCACACCCGCGTCTTCACCCTCGGCGAGTCGCTCGGCGGCGTCGAGTCGCTGATCGAGCACCCGGGCCGGATGACGCACGCCAGCGTCGCGGGCACGGCGCTGGAGGTGCCGGGCGACCTGGTGCGGCTCTCGGTGGGCATCGAGACCGGTGAGGACCTGCTGGCCGACCTCGACCGCGCGCTGGGGGCGTCGCGGGGATGAGCGCCCCCGACCCCGACGTCCGCTTCTCGCTGGCCAACGAGCGCACCCTGCTCGCCTCCCAGCGCACCGGCGTGGGGCTGCTCGCCGCCGCCGTGGCGGTCGCCCACTTCGTCGAGGGCTTCATGGCCGTCGTGCTCGCCGTCTCCTTCGTGGGCACGGCCGTGGTCTCCCTCTCCGCCGGCTACCGCCACTACGTGCGCACCGACCGCGCCATCAGGGCCGGCGAGCCGGCCCCACCCGGCGCCGCCGCCCACCTGCTCTCCCTCGGCCTGGCCATCTGCACCCTCGTCGTGGCCATCTACATCGCCACCGCCTGACCCCGCCCCCCGGCGTCCACCCGCCGGGTCGCGGCCGGTTCGCGGTCGGGTGAGAACTCGCATACGCGCGGACAGAAGTCCGCGGGACACCGTGACAGACCGGTACGAGCCGGGCGTCTGGCAGGACTTCTGTCCGCGCGTAGGCGAACTCTCGGCTCCCGGCGGCACCCGGCGCCGAGGGGTACGACGGGGGTCAGCCGAGCGTCACGGAGGCGCGGAGTGCGCGGTCGGCGACGCGGTAGCCGTCTTGGGTCATCGCGCGCCACACCTCGACCGCCAGGCCGGGACGCTCCCGGGTCAGCCGCTCGAGCGCGTCGGCGCCCAGCCGCAGCACCTCGAGGTCCTGGGAGGCGTGGATGCGGGTCTCCTGCACGCCGTCGGTGCCGAGCGCGAGCTCGCCGAAGGAGGTGCCGGGGTTCATCGTCACCAGCGTGCGCGGCTCGTCGTCGGGTCCGCCGGCCCCGTCGACGGTGGCCACCGCCTCGCCGCGCACGATGACGTGCACGCCGGCGAAGGGCCCGCCGGGCTCG
>JBQGFI010000262.1:0-3470 GCA_052040065.1 Marmoricola sp. | reverse complement strand
GATGCGCGAGCAGGTCGTCCTGCGCGACGCGACCTGTGTCTTCCCCGGCTGCGCCCGCGACTCCCGGGCCTGCGACCTCGACCACATCGACCCCTACGACCCGGACGGTCCGCCGGGCCAGACGCGAGCGTCCAACCTCGCACCGCTGTGCAGACGGCACCACCGCGCGAAGACCCACGGCGGCTGGTCCTTCCACCGGCAGCGCGACGGCACCTACGCGTGGCTCAGCCCGCAGGGCAAGACCTACACCGTCCTGCCCACCACCCGTGCACCCCTCGCTGCCCACGCCACCTGACCCACTCGACCACCCGGGAGGTGTCTGACGGCTCACATCGGGTGTCGTCCTGGGCGGTGGCGGGGCACGGTGGTGGGGTGAGCGTCTCGGGTCGGTCCGGCAGCCAGCACGCGCCGGAGCAGCTGCACCGGCCGGGCACGGCGGGCTACCGGCGGCTCAACCTGGCGATGGTGCTCGCCGGGTTGGCGGCCTTCGGCCTGCTCTACGCCACGCAGCCCGTGCTGCCCCTGCTGGCCCGGGAGTACGCCGTCGCGCCGACGGTCGCCAGCCTCGCGGTGAGCGCGAGCACCGGAGCCCTCGCGCTCACGGTGATCCCCGTCGTGGGACTGGCGCGGCGCTTCGGGCGGGCCCCGGTGATGCGCTGGGGCCTGGTGGCGGCCGTGCTGCTGACGGCGGCCGTGGCGCTGGCGCCGGACTTCACCACCCTGGTGGTGCTGCGCGCCCTGACCGGCGTCGCGCTGGCCGCGGTGGCGGGCGTGGCGATGGGGCACGTCGGGGCCGAGGTGCACCCGGCCGGGCTGGCCTCGGCGATGGGGCTCTACGTCTCCGGCAACTCCCTCGGCGGCGTCTCCGGCAGGCTGGTGACCTCGGGGGTCTCCGACCTCGCGGGCTGGCGCTGGGGCGTGCTCGCCCTGGCGGTCGCGGCCGCGGCGGTGACGGTCGTCTTCTGGCGGGTGCTCCCCGACACGGTCGCCGACGACACGGCCGCCGCGCCGGGCACCACGGGGGGACGCGGCGGTCGCCGACCGGCCCCTCAGGTGTGGCTGGTGGCGGTGGTGCCCTTCACCCTGATGGGGGGCTTCGTCGCGGTCTACAACTACCTCGGCTTCCGGCTCTCCGACCCGCCCTTCTCGCTCGCCCCCGGGCTGCTCGGGCTGGTCTTCCTGGCCGACCTCGCCGGCAGCGTGTCGTCGGCCACGGCGGGCCGCGCGGCCGACCGCTGGGGACGCCCCGGTGTGCTGGCGGCGTCCGTGCTGGTGATGCTGGGCGGCCTGGCGCTCACGCTGCCCGACCGGCTGGTCCTCGTCGTGGTGGGCCTGGTGGTGCTGACCGCGGGCTTCTTCGCCGCTCACGGCACCGCCAGCGGCTGGGCGCCGGCGGTGGCCGGACCCGGCCGCGGCACGCAGGCCAGCGCGGTCTACGTCGCGGCGTACTACGGCGGCTCCAGCGTCTTCGGGCTGCTGCTCGGCGAGGCCTGGACGGGGGCCGGCTGGGACGGCGTCGCGGCCGCCGTCGCCGCGCTGGCGGCCACCGCGCTGCTCGCCACCGCGGCGCTCGCCGTGGTGACGCGTCGCTGTCAGGGGCGGGTGCTTGGCTGACGTAGGGTGAATCCCCTTCCCCCACGCAGTTGCCCTCCGAGCCGAAAGGTCTGAACGCGCTCCATGGCACCGGGCAGCAACGACGGGTTCGTGCACCTCCACGTGCACACCGAGTACTCCATGCTCGACGGGGCGTCGCTGCTCGACGGCCTCTTCGAGCGCACCGCGTCGCTCGGCATGCCGGCCATCGCGATGACCGACCACGGCAACCTGCACGGCGCCTACGACTTCTGGTCCAAGGGCCGCAAGCACGGGGTCAAGCCGATCATCGGGCTCGAGGCCTACCTCACGCCCGGCACCATGCGCGGCGAGCGCCGCCGCGTGCGGTGGGGCCGGGGCGGCGCCGCCGAGGAGGGTGGCGACGACGTCGCGGGCGGTGGCGCCTACACCCACATGACGATGTGGGCCGCCGACACCGTCGGCATGCACAACCTCTTCCGCCTCTCCAGCCGCTCGAGCATGGAGGGCTTCTACTACAAGCCCCGCGCCGACCGCGAGCTGCTCTCCGAGCTCTCGCGGGGCCTGATCGCCACGACCGGGTGCCCCTCCGGCGAGATCCAGACCCGGCTGCGGCTGGGCCAGTGGGACGAGGCCGTCAAGGCCGCCAGCGACTTCCAGGACATCTTCGGCAAGGACAGCTTCTTCCTCGAGCTGATGGACCACGACATCAGCGTCGAGAAGCGGGTCCGCGACGACCTGCTGCGCCTGGGCAAGCAGCTCGGCATCCCGCCGGTGGCCACCAACGACTCCCACTACAACAACCCCGAGGACGCCGGCGCGCAGGACGCGCTGATCTGCGTGGCCTCGGGCAAGCGGCTCTCCGACCCCAACCGGCTGAAGTTCGACGGCGGCGGCTACTACATCAAGTCGGCCGCCGAGATGCGCTCGCTGTGGGCCGACAAGCACGAGATGCCCGAGGCCTGCGACAACACCCTGCTGATCGCCGAGCGCTGCGACGTGCAGTTCAGCGAGTCGACCGGCGGCTACATGGCGCGCGCCGACGTGCCCGCGGGGGAGACCGAGGAGTCCTGGTTCCGCAAGGAGGTGTGGCGAGGCATCGAGTCGCGCTACCCGGGGGAGGCGCTCACCCAGGACGTGCGCGACCGCGTCGAGATGGAGCTCGGCGTCATCGGCACCAAGGGCTACTGCGGCTACTACCTCGTGGTCGCCGACTTCATCCAGTGGGCCAAGGACAACGGCATCCGGGTCGGCCCGGGCCGCGGCTCGGGCGCCGGCTCGATCGCGGCGTACGCCCTGCGCATCACCGACCTGTGCCCGCTCCAGCACGGCCTGATCTTCGAGCGCTTCCTCAACCCCGAGCGCCCCTCGATGCCCGACTTCGACATCGACTTCGACGAGCGTCGTCGCGCCGAGGTGATCCGCTACGTCAGCGACAAGTACGGCAGCGACCGCGTCGCCTACATCGCCACCTTCGGCCGGCTCAAGGCCAAGGCGGCCATCAAGGACGCCGCGCGGGTGCTCGACTACGGCTTCGGCGTCTCCGACCGGATCACCAAGGCGCTGCCCGCCGACGTGATGGGCAAGGGCGTCCCGCTCAAGGACCTCTTCAACAGCGAGCACAAGCGCTACGCCGAGGCCGCCGAGTTCCGCACCCTGCACGACTCCGACGCCGACGTGCGCAAGATCTACGAGACCGCGGTCGGCCTGGAGGGCCAGATCCGGCAGTGGGGCGTGCACGCCGCGGGCGTGATCATGTCGAGCGAGCCGCTCGTCGACGTGGTGCCGATCATGAAGCGCGAGCAGGACGGCGCGATCATCACCCAGTTCGACTACCCGATGTGCGAGGCGCTCGGGCTGGTCAAGATGGACTTCCTGGGCCTGCGCAACCTCACCGT
>JBQGFI010000261.1:0-3970 GCA_052040065.1 Marmoricola sp. | reverse complement strand
CAGCGACTGATGCTCCTCGACACCGCCTCGCTCTACTTCCGGGCGTTCTTCGGCGTCCCCGACACGATCACGGCGCCGGACGGGACGCCGGTCAACGCCGTGCGGGGCCTGCTCGACTTCGTCACCCGGCTGGTCGGGGAGTACCAGCCCACCCACCTCGCCTGCTGCTGGGACGACGACTGGCGGCCGCAGTGGCGCGTCGACCTGATCCCGTCGTACAAGGCGCACCGGGTGGTCACCGAGCGTCGCGACGACCCCGACGTCGAGGAGGTCCCCGACCCGCTCGAGCAGCAGGTGCCGCTGATCCGCGCGACGCTCGAGGCCTTCGGCATCGCCGTGGTCGGTCACGAGGCGATGGAGGCCGACGACGTGATCGGCACCCTGGCCACGGGCGCCGGGATGCCCGTCGACATCGTCACCGGCGACCGCGACCTCTTCCAGCTCGTCGACGACGAGGAGCAGGTGCGGGTGCTGTACGTCGCCCGCGGGGTCAGCAGGCACGAGCGCGTCACCGACGAGGTGGTGCGCGAGAAGTACGGCGTCGGCGCCCACCAGTACGCCGCCCTCGCCACGATGCGCGGCGACAGCTCCGACGGGCTGCCCGGCGTACCGGGAGTCGGTGACAAGACGGCCGCCACGCTGCTGTCGCGCTTCGGCGACCTCGACTCCATCATCGCGGCCGCCGCCGACCCCGAGTCCGACATGGGGCCCGGGCCGCGCGGCAAGCTCAAGGCGGCGGCCGACTACCTCGCGGTCGCACCGCAGGTCGTCGCCGTGGTGCGCGACCTCGACCGCGGCTCCCCCGCCCTGGCCCTGCCGCGCTCCCCCGTCGAGCCGGAGATGCTCGCGGCGATCGCCGCCCAGTGGGGCCTGGAGAGCCCGGTCGAGCGGCTCACCGACACCCTGGCCGGGCTGCCCGAGGGCTAGTCGGGGGCGACCGCGGCGCGGTCGGTCGACCGGGCCCGGATGTGCATCCGCTCGCCCTCGCGGCTGAAGATCGAGAGGAACTCGACCCGACGCTCGTCGGCGCCGCCGAACCAGTGCGGCACCCGGGTGTCGAACTCGACCACCTCCCCGGGCTCCAGCACCAGGTCGTGGGGACCCAGCACCATCCGCAGTCGCCCGTCGAGCACGTAGAGCCACTCGAAGCCCTCGTGCACCTGGGGGTCGGGGGTGCGGCGACGCTTGCCGGGCGCCACGGTGAGCTTGTAGGCCTGCAGCCCGCCGGGGCGACGCGTCAGCGGCACCATCGTCATGCCGCCCCGGCTCACGGCCCGCTGCACCACGCGCGGGTCCTCGGCCGCGCTGGCGACGAGGTCGTCCAGCGAGATGCCGTACGCCGAGGCGACGGGCAGCAGCAGCTCCAGGGTCGGCTTGCGACCGCCCGACTCCAGGCGCGAGAGCGTGCTGACGGAGATCCCCGTGCGCGCGGCGAGCTCGGCGAGGGTGAGCTCGGCCTCGACCCGCAGCGAGCGCAGCCGGGGGCCGACGGTCTCGAGCACCGCGTCGATGTCCACGCCACCCATGTTGCCACTTCGGCAACGAAGTTTGTCAATCGGTCCCGGCGCCGCGCACTGTCGGTGTCGACGAGAGGAGAGGGTCATGGAGACCTGTGACGTGGTGGTGGTCGGTGGCGGGCCGGCGGGACTGTCGGGCGCGGTGGCGCTGGCGCGGTCGCGCCGCAGCGTGCTCGTCGTCGACGCCGGGGAGCCGCGCAACGCGCCGGCCGCGGGAGCGCACAACCTGCTGGGTCGCGAGGGCATCGCGCCGCGGGAGCTGCTGGCGCACGGCCGCGAGGAGCTCGCGTCGTACGGCGGGGAGGTGCGGTCGGGGCGCGCCGTGGCCGCCGAGCGCGACGGCGACCGGTTCGTGGTGCACCTCGAGGACGGCGGCCGGGTGGCCGGCCGGCGGCTGCTGGTGACGAGCGGCCTGGTCGACGAGCTGCCCGAGCTCCCCGGCCTGCGCGAGCGGTGGGGCCGCGAGGTGCTGCACTGCCCCTACTGCCACGGCTGGGAGGTGCGCGACCAGCGGATCGTGGTGCTCGGGACCAGCCCGATGAGCACCCACCAGGCGCTGCTCTTCTCGCAGCTCTCCGAGCGGGTCACGCTGCTGCCCCACGGGCTCGAGCTGGGCGAGCAGGAGCGTGCCCGCCTGGGGGCCGCGGGTGTCGAGGTCGTCGACGAGGAGGCGGTGGGCCTGGAGGGTCACCCCCTCGAGGGCGTCCGGCTGGGCACGGGTGGGCTGCTGCCGGCGGACGCGGTGGTCGTGGCACCTCGGATGCGGGCGCACTCCCCCGTGCTGGAGTCGCTGGGCCTCGCCGCGGCCGAGCACCCCTCGGGCATGGGCGAGCACTACCCCAGCGAGGCGGCCGGCGTGACCACGCTCCCGGGCGTGCACGTGGCCGGCAACGTCACCGACCCGACGGCCCAGGTCGGGGCGTCCGCGGCGGCGGGCGTGCTGGCCGGGGCGATGCTCAACGCGCTGCTCGTGGAGGCGGACCTGCAGGCACGACTGGCCGGATGACGGCCGACGGTTGACCAGGCAACGATGCTTGTGCCGCGCAACCGACGCGTGGATGATGTGCGAACTGTCTCCCCGACTCTGCAGACGGGGATGACCCACCCGGCCGGGCAGCCTCGCTGCCCGGCCGGCATCCATTCGCGGGCCGGTCGGCCAGCCGCGAGCACTCAGGCCGGGTCGGGCTCGTAGCCGCCGACGACGCCGCGGCGCACCAGGCGCCCGACCTCGCGGGCGGTCTCGCGCAGCGCTCCGGGCCCGGCCGCGTCGGCGACCTGGTCGGCGAGGTCGAGCAGCTGCTTGCACCACCGCACGAAGTCACCCGCCGGGAGGTCGCTGCTCCGCAGCACGTCGTCGAGGTCGTCGCCCAGCGCCCAGCGCCACACCGCCCAGCACAGGCCGAGGTCGGGCTCGCGGAGCTGGTCGAGGTGGTGGTCGCGCTCGAGGGCGTCGAGGCGGCCCCAGGTGCGCACCATCTCGGCGATCACCCCGCGCACCGGCCCCTCCGGCAGCCGGGGGGCGGCGGCGTCGTCGGGACGTCGGGACTCGTAGGCGACGGAGGCGAGCACGCAGGCCAGCTCCGGGGCGTCGAGCCCCTCCCAGAGCCCGTCGCGCAGCGACTCGGCGGTCAGCAGGTCCATCTCGTGGTAGATCCGCATCAGGGTGCGGCCGCGGTCGGTGACGGCGAGGCGGTCGCCCTCCCCCTCGAGGTAGTCCAGGGCGCGGAGCACCTCGCAGACCCGGTCGAACTGCCGCGCGATGGTGTTGGTGCGCTGCTCGATGCGCCGGCGCAGGGTGCGGGCGTCGCGGTCGAGCTTGTGCCACCGCTCGGCCCACCGGGCGTGGTCCTCGCGGTCGGGGCAGCCGTGGCAGGGGTGGGCACGCAGCTCGCGCCGCAGCTCCTCGATGCGTCCGTCGGTGCCGCGGCCCCCGCCGCCGGAGCCGCTGCGCCTGCCGACGGGCGGCGGGATCAGGCCGTGGGTGCGGTCCTTCAGCGCCGACGCGAGGTCGCGGCGGGCCTGCGGGTTGCGGCCGTTGAAGTTCTTCGGCACCCGGATCCGGGTGATCGACGCGACCGGCGTCGGGAAGTCACCGAGGTTGAGCCGCTTGGCGTGCCGGTCGGCCGTCAGCACGTAGGGGCGGGGACCCTCGCGGTCGCCCGCGTGCCCCGGGTCGAGGACCACGGCCAGACCCGAGAAGCGGCCCGCAGGCACGTCGATCACGTCGCCCGGGCGCAGCGCCTCCAGCGAGGCGACGACCTCCTCGCGCCGGTCGGCCCGGCGGGCCCTGACCAGGTCCTTCTCGGTGTCGCTGAGGCGCTGGCGCAGCGCGGCGTACGCCATGAAGTCGCCGCGGTCGCAGGCGGCCGCCTCGGCGTACCCGGTGAGCGCGTCGTGGGCCCTGGGCCGCGGGGGGGCCCCGGCCCCCCCCCCCCAGTGGGGCCGGCACCGGG
>JBQGFI010000260.1:0-3260 GCA_052040065.1 Marmoricola sp. | reverse complement strand
GTGGGCGATGCATCACGGTGGTCCCTTCCCCAGCACCGTCGGCCCCGCGCACACCAGCGTCGGCGTGACCGCGGCGCGGCGCTTCCAGCGCCCGGTCTGCTTCCAGGACACCCCGCAGGCCGCGCTCCCGGAGGAGCTGCGTGACGGCAACCCGCTCGGCCTCGAGCGCCGGGTCGACGGGGAGGTGACCACCCGATGACCGAGATGCACGACGCCGACGGCACCGCACCGGAGGCGGCGGGCGCCGGGCCGCCGCCTCCGGCAGGGCGCCGGAGCCACGAGCACTGGTTCGGGGAGCAGGGTCGACAAGGGTTCCTGCACCGGTCGTGGATGCGTAACCAGGGCTTCACCGACGAGGTCTTCGACGGCCGGCCGGTCATCGGCATCTGCAACACGTGGTCCGAGCTGACGCCGTGCAACGCCCACCTGCGCGAGGTCGCGGAGGCGGTCAAGCGGGGGGTCTGGCAGGCCGGCGGCTTCCCCTTGGAGTTCCCCGTGATGTCGCTCGGCGAGACCATGCTCCGCCCGACCGCGATGCTCTTCCGCAACCTGATGAGCATGGACGTCGAGGAGTCGCTGCGCGGCAACCCCGTCGACGGCACCGTGTTGCTCACGGGGTGCGACAAGACGACGCCCGCCGCGGTGATGGGGGCCGCGAGCGTCGACCTCCCGGCGCTCGTCGTGACCGGCGGCCCGATGCTCAACGGCAAGTTCCGCGGTTGCGACATCGGGTCGGGCACGGCGGTGTGGCAGTTCACCCAGGACGTCAACGCCGGACGGATGTCGACCGACGACTACCTCGAGGCCGAGAAGGGCATGTCGCGCTCGCGCGGCCACTGCATGACGATGGGCACCGCCTCCACCATGGCCAGCCTCACCGAGGCGCTCGGGCTGCAGCTCACGGGTTCGGCCGCCGTCCCCGCCGTCGACTCGCGTCGCTTCGCCATCGCCCAGCGCGCCGGCCAGCGGATCGTCGAGATGGTCCACGAGGAGCTGCGCCCCAGCGCGATCCTCACCCGGGAGGCCTTCGCCAACGCGGCCCGCGTCAACGCAGCGATCGGTGGCTCGACGAATGCGGTGATCCACCTGCTCGCGATCGCCGGCCGGGTCGGTGTCGACGTCACGCTGGAGGACCTCGACCGCTGGGGCAGGGAGGTCCCGTGGCTGGTCGACCTCCAGCCGTCGGGCCGCTACCTGATGGAGGACTTCTTCTACGCCGGTGGTGTGCCCGCGGTGATGAACCTGATCTCCGAGCTCCTCGACCCCGATGCGATCACCGTGACCGGGCGCTCGATGGGTGAGAACGTCGCCGACGCCCGCGTCACCGAGAACACCGACGTGATCCGGCCGGTCACCGAGCCGCTGGGCTTCGGAGCCGGGACAGCGGTGCTCCGCGGCAACCTCGCCCCCGACGGGGCCGTGGTCAAGCAGTCGGCCGCGACCGAGCGGTTGCTCCGTCACCGCGGCCGGGCGCTGGTCTTCAGCAGCATCGAGGACTACGACGCCGCGGTCGCCGACCCCGACCTCGACGTCGACGCCGACACCGTGCTGGTGCTGCAGAACGCCGGGCCGCGGGGCTACCCCGGCATGCCGGAGGTCGGAAACCTCACCATCCCGCGGAAGCTCGCGGAGCAGGGCGTCGACGACATGGTCCGGATCTCCGACGCCCGCATGAGCGGCACCGCCTACGGCACGGTGGTCCTCCACGTCGCCCCCGAAGCCGCCGTCGGCGGGCCGTTGGCGCTGGTGCGTACCGGCGACTGGGTCTCCCTCGACGTGCCGGGCCGCAGCCTCGACCTCGAGGTCGACGACGACGAGCTCGCCCGCCGGCGTACGGAGTGGGAGGCCACCCACGAGCCCCGGTCACCGCGCGCGGAGCGAGGCTGGGCCCAGCTCTACGTCGACCACGTCACCCAGGCCGACCAGGGGTGCGACCTCGACTTCCTCGTCGGCGGCAGCGGCCACGAGGTCGCCCGGCAGAGCCATTGAGCGGGCGATCGGGGGTGGACGACGTGATGGCTGACCACCCGGCCCACGGGGCCTTCGCAGCCGTGGCGGGGCTGCGGCCCGACGTGCCGCTGCCCGACGTGGTGCCGGTGCAGCGGCGCGGGGCGCCGCAGCCCCGGGTCGACGACGTGCCGGCCGCCGTACGTGTGGCCCTGGAGCCGCTGCGGAAGCGGGTGTGGCCCGGCATGAGCGTCGCCGTCACCGCCGGCAGCCGCGGCATCCACGACATCGCGACCGTGGTGACCGCCGCGGTCGCGTGGCTGCGCGAGGCCGGCGCCGAGCCGTTCGTGGTCCCGGCGATGGGCTCCCACGGTGGTGCCACCGCCGACGGACAGCTCGAGGTGCTCGCCGACCTCGGCATCGACGAGGCCCGGATCGGGGCGCCGGTGAGGGCGACCATGGACACCGTCGAGGTCGGCCGGCTGCCCGACGGCACACCGGTCCATCACGACGCGATCGCCGCGCGGGCCGACGGCGTGCTGCTGGTCAACCGGGTCAAGTCCCACACCGACTTCCGGGGCCGTGCCGAGAGCGGGCTCGCCAAGATCGCCGCCATCGGGCTCGGCAACCACCGCGGCGCGACCACCCTGCACGCGGGCGGCGTCGCCCACCTCGGGCAGGCGATCCTCGACGCCTTCGCGGTGCTCCGCGGCCGAGGCCACCTGCTCGGCGGGTTGGGCATCGTCGAGAACGGCGACGAGCGCACGGCCGAGATCACGCTGGTGGCGCCGGCGGAGATCGGTGGTGACGGTGAGCGCGCCCTGCTCGAACGGGCGGCGGGGCTGCTCGCACGGCTGCCCTTCGAGGAGCTCGACGTGCTGGTGGTCGACGAGACCGGCAAGGACAAGTCGGGCACCGGCATGGACACCAACGTGCTCGGTCGCAACTGGGTGCCCGGCGTCCCCGAGTTCGAGTCGCCCCGCATCACGGCCGTCACCGTCCACGCCCTGACGCCGGTCTCCCACGGGAACGCCGCGGGGCTCGGCCTGGCCGACCTGGTCCCGCTGCGGGTGCTCGAGCAGGTCGACGTGCACACGTCGTACGTCAACGCGATCACCTCCGGCACCGGTGGGCTGCGCCGCTCGCGCTTCCCGATGGTCCTCGCCGACGACGACGCGGTGATGCGCGCTGCCGTGGCGATGTGCGGGCGCCGCGACCCCGGCGCGGTCCGGCTGGCCCGGATCCGCGACACCCTCACCCCGGGCCGGCTGCTGGTCTCGCCCGCCCTGCTCGACGAGGTCGCCGCCCGCGAC
>JBQGFI010000259.1:0-5393 GCA_052040065.1 Marmoricola sp. | reverse complement strand
GCCGTGATCCGCTCCGGCGTCGGCGGCAGCACGTCGGGTGCGACCTCGGCGGCGGCGCGGTCCGGGTCGTTGAGCTGCTCCCACTCGTCGAGCAGGCTGGAGTCGGTCTGGCGCACGAGCGCCCCGAGCCAGGCGACGATGTCGTCGAGCTCGTCGGTGCGCACCCGGTCGGGCACGGTCTGCCGCAGCGCGCGGAAGGCGTCGCCGAGGTAGCGCAGCACCAGCCCCTCGGAGCGGGTGAGGCCGTAGAAGGCGACGTACTCGCCGAAGGTCATGGCGCGCTCGTACATGTCGCGCACCACCGACTTCGGCGACAGCGCGTCGTCGGCGACCCAGGGGTGGCTGCGCCGGTAGAGCTCGAAGGTGTGCTCGAGCAGCTCGCGCAGCGGCTGCGGGTGGGTGACCTCCTCGAGCAGCTCCATGCGCTCGTCGTACTCGATGCCCTCGGCCTTCATCGCCCCGATCGCCTCACCACGGGCGAGGTGCTCCTGGGCGCCGATCACGGGGCGCGGGTCGTCGAGCGTCGCCTCGACCACCGAGACGATGTCGAGGGTGTAGGTCGGCGCCTCGGGGTCGAGGGTGTCCAGCACGTCGAGGGCGTACGCCGAGAGCGGCTGGTTGAGCGCGAAGTCGAGCTGCAGACCCTCGGCCAGCCGCACCCGGCGTCCGTCGGGCTCGCGCGGCACCAGCTCGACCCCGCCGGCCGCCAGCAGGGAGCGGTGCTGCGCCGCCGCGCGCCGCATCAGCTGCCGCTGCGAGCGCTCGTCCTCGTGGTTGTCGCGCAGCAGCCGCCGGGCGGCCATCGCCGGGTCGCCGGGCCGGGCGATCAGGTGCAGCAGCATCGCGTGGCTCACGCGCATCCGGCTGACCAGCGGCTCGGGCTCGGCACCGACGAGCCGGTGGAAGGTGTCCTCGGTCCACGACACCTGACCCTCGGGCGGCTTCTTGCGCTGGACCTTGCGCTGCTTCTTCGGGTCGTCACCGGCCTTGGCGAGCGCCTTGGCGTTCTCGATCACGTGCTCGGGCGCCTGCACGACCACCGTGCCGGCGGTGTCGAAGCCGGCACGGCCCGCGCGTCCGGCGATCTGGTGGAACTCCCGGGCGCGCAGCACCCGCTGCCGGCGGCCGTCGTACTTGGTGAGCCCCGTGAAGACGACCGTGCGGATCGGCACGTTGATCCCGACGCCGAGGGTGTCGGTGCCGCAGATGACCTTGAGCAGGCCCGCCTGCGCCAGCTGCTCCACCAGGCGGCGGTACTTCGGCAGCATCCCGGCGTGGTGCACGCCGATGCCCATCCGCAGCAGCCGGGAGAGCGTCTTGCCGAAGCCGGCGCTGAAGCGGAAGCCGCCGACCACCTCGGCGATGCGGTCCTTCTCCTCCCGGGTGCAGACGTTGACGCTGGTGAGCGCCTGCGCCCGCTCCAGCGCCGCCGCCTGCGTGAAGTGCACGACGTACGCCGGCGCCTGGTGGGTGGTGAGGATCTCCTCGAGCGTCTCGTGCAGCGGGGTCAGCGCCCACTCGTAGGTCAGCGGCACCGGGCGCTCCGCGTTGCCGACGTACGCCGTCGCGCGGCCGGTGCGGCGGGTCAGGTCGTCGACGAAGAACGACACGTCGCCCAGGGTCGCCGACATCAGGCAGAACTGCGCCTGCGGCAGCTCCAGCAGCGGCACCTGCCACGCCCAGCCGCGGTCGGGCTCGGCGTAGTAGTGGAACTCGTCCATCACCACCTGGCCGACGTCGGCGTCCGCGCCCTCGCGCAGCGCCTGGTTGGCGAGCACCTCCGCGGTGCAGCAGATGATCGGGGCGTCACGGTTGATGGCCGCGTCGCCGGTGAGCATGCCGACCCGCTCGGCGCCGAAGACCTCGACCAGGGCGAAGAACTTCTCGCTCACCAGCGCCTTGATCGGGGCCGTGTAGTAGCTGCGGCGTCCCTGCGCGAGCGCGGCGAGGTGGGCGCCGACCGCCACCAGGCTCTTGCCGGTGCCGGTGGGCGTGGCGAGCACGACGTTGCTGCCCGTCACCAGCTCGAGCAGGGCCTCCTCCTGCGCCGGGTAGAGCGTCAGGCCGAGGCCGGTCGCCCAGTCCTCGATCGCGGCGTACACCGCGTCGGGGTCGGTCGCGTCGGGGAGCGTCTCGAAGGCAGGCATGAGGGGTCCATCGTGGCGGACGACCCCACGGCCCGGGTCAGCGGCGCAGCTTGCCGAGCAGCGAGCGCACGCCGCGGCCGATGGCCTCGTCCTGCGAGCGGCGTCCGCCCGGGGTGCCGCCGGCGACGCCCGGCCCACCCGCGCCGCCGGTGTGGGCGGAGCGGCGGCCTCCCGCGCCTCCGGCCAGTCGGTTGAGGATCCCTCGCAGTGCCATGACGGTGCTCCCTCCCTGGGGCGTCGTCGCCCGAGGACCCTCCTGTGCCCCGCAGCGCCCCGCCCATGCGGAGCGCGCGCGGCTCAGCGCGCGGCGGCGTGCTCCACGCAGAGCACGGCCCACGGGAGCGCCTCGAGCCGGCCCTCCGGGATCGGCCGCCCGCAGGTGTCGCAGGCGCCGTAGCTGCCCTCGTCGAGCTTGGCCAGCGCACGGTCGACGTCGTCGCGGGTGTGCTGCAGCTGGTCGTGCACCACCACCTGGGAGAGCCGGTCGACCGCCATCGCGGTGCCCTCCCCCACGCGCTTGCCGAAGGAGATCGACCCCTGGTCGCTGGGGGGACGCACCAGGTCGGCGAGCTCGACCTCGACCTCGGCGCGCTTGGCGAGCAGCAGCTCTCGTGGGTCCGACATCCCTCCAGCATGCCCCGCCTAGGGTGGCCCGGTGCGGATCGCGACCTGGAACGTCAACTCCCTGCGCAGCCGGATCGGCCGCGTCGAGGCCTTCCTGCAGCGCCACGACGTCGACGTGCTGGCGGTGCAGGAGACCAAGGCGCGCGAGGAGCAGCTGCCGCTGATGGGCCTCAGCTCGCTCGGGTACGACGTCGCCGCGGTCGGCCACGACCAGTGGAACGGCGTCGCCGTGATCAGCCGGGTGGGGCTGGAGGACGTCGCGGTGGGCTTCCCCGACCAGCCCGGCTGGGGCGAGCCGGCGGTGCCCGAGGCGCGCGCGCTGGGTGCGACCTGCGGCGGCGTCCGGGTGTGGTCGCTGTACGTGCCCAACGGCCGCAAGCCGGGCGACCCGCACTACGCCTACAAGCTGCGGTGGCTCGCCGCGCTGCGCGAGGCGGCGCGCGAGATGACCGGCGACACCGCGCTCGTCGGCGACTGGAACGTCGCGCCCACCGACGACGACGTCTTCGACGTGGCGCAGTTCAAGAACAGCACGCACGTCACGCCGCCCGAGCGCGAGGCCTTCCAGGGCTTCCTCGACGACGGCTGGGACGACGTCGTCCGCCCGCACACCCCGGGCCCCGGCGTCTACACCTACTGGGACTACTTCCGGCAGCGCTTCGAGCGCAACCGCGGCCTGCGCATCGACTTCGTGCTCGGCAGCCCCTCGCTCTCCAGCCGCGTCACCGGCGCCTTCATCGACGTCGACGAGCGCGCCGGCAAGGGCGCCTCCGACCACGCCCCGGTCGTCGTCGACCTCGCCGACTGAGCCGTACGGCGCACCGCGCCTCCCGGGCGCTGTCGGTGCGGCGTGGCACGGTGCGGCCATGGACGTGCTGCTCCCCCTGCTCACGCTGGTCGTCGGCCTGCTGCTCGGCAGCCTGGTCACGCTGCTGCGCACCCGGCCCGCGGAGACCGGCGACGACGCCGTGCTCCGCGACGGGCTGGAGCGGCTGCACGACCGGCTGCTCGACGTCGAGCGGCAGCGGGCCTCCTGGCAGGGTCAGCTGCACCAGCAGGTCGAGCACGTGCGCGACAGCGCCGACCGGCTGCGCGAGGAGACCGGCGCGCTGGCGACGGCGCTGCGGCGACCGCACGTGCGCGGCCGCTGGGGGGAGATGCACCTGCGGCGCACGGTCGAGCTCGCCGGCATGGTCGAGCACTGCGACTTCACCGAGCAGGCCACCCTCGACGACCGCGACGGACGTCGGCTGCGGCCCGACCTCGTCGTGCACCTCGCGGGCGGCAGGTCGCTCGTGGTCGACGCCAAGGTGCCGCTCGAGGCGCACCTCGACGCGCTCGCGGCCAGCGACCCCGAGGAGGTGGAGGCCCACCTCGGTCGGCACGCGCGGCAGCTGCGCGCCCACGTCGACCAGCTCTCCTCCAAGGCCTACTGGCGCGCCCTGCCCGGCAGCCCCGAGCTGGTGGTGCTCTTCCTGCCCGCGGAGTCCTTCCTCGCCGCGGCACTGGAGGCCGACCCCGAGCTGATCGCCCACGCCGCCGACCGCGACGTCGTGCTCGCGACGCCGACGACCCTCATCGCCCTGCTGCGCACGGTCGCCCACGGCTGGGCCGGCGAGGCGCTCGCCGAGCGCACCCGCGAGATCCACGAGCTCGGGCGCGAGCTGCACAGCCGGCTGGCCGTGATGGGCGGCCACCTCGAGCGGCTCGGCCGCTCACTCGGCGGCGCCGTCGACGCCTACAACAGCACCGTCGGCTCGTGGGAGAGCCGGGTGCTGGTCACCGCGCGCACCTTCGAGGACTCCCAGGTCACCAGAGCGACGCTCACGCCCGTGACCCCCGTGACGGCCACGACGCGCCCGCTCACCGCCCCCGAGGCGTCGGGGGCCGAGACCGGCGAGGACCCCGGCGAGTCGCGCCGCTCCACGGCCTGACCTGCACTTATGTTGAGCACGTGAGCGCACCCACGCTGTGGGAGGAAGGCCGGCTCACCGTCAGTCGCGTCGCGCGGCTCGCGGTCCTGGCCGGGACGCTCGCGCTCGCGCTCGACGTGGCGGTCAACGGCGAGGTCACCACGCTCTTCGACGTCGCTTTCGTCGCGATCTGCCTCGCGGCCGTGCTGGCGGTCCGGCCCCGCGACTTCGCCGCGATGGCGCTGCTGCCCCCGCTGCTGCTCGCCGGGCTGGTCGGCGTGCTCGCCGCGATCGACACCTCGTGGGTGGCGCGCACCGACGACGGGTGGGTGCAGGCCCTCATCTCCGGCATCACCCACCGCGCCACGGGCCTGACCGTGGGCTACGGCCTCGTCCTGCTGGTCCTGGTCGTGAGGCTGCGGGTGCTCACCCGGCGGGCTCAGGCGAAGCGGTCGGGATCGCCCGCACCGACGCGCACGATCTCGGGGTAGTCCTCCGAGAGGTCGACCACCGTCGTCGGCTCGATGCCGCACTCGCCGCAGTCGACCACGACGTCGACCTGGTGGTCGAGGCGCTCCTTGACGTCCCACCCGTCGGTGAGGGGGTCATCCGCGCCCGGCATCAGCAGCGTGCTGCTCAGCAGCGGCTGGCGGCGCGCGGGGGGGAGCGCCGGGGCCCCCCCCGGCGGGGGGCGCGCGCGGGGGGCCGG
>JBQGFI010000258.1:0-1867 GCA_052040065.1 Marmoricola sp. | reverse complement strand
TGCTCATGAGGTCGGTCGTGGATCGGGGGTGGGGCTGGTCGGGGGTGGGTCAGGCGCCGGTGAGGGCTCCGCGTGGCCGGCACCCGGACCCTCGCGGGCGGAGTGCTCGGCCTCGATCAGGTCGGTCAGCCAGCGCAGCTCTCGCTCGACGGACTCGATGGAGTGGCGCCGCAGCTCGTCGACGTAGCGGTCGACCGGGCCGGTGGGGGGCCGGCTGCTGCGGGCGCGGTCGAGCCGCTCCTGCAGCCGGCTGCGGCGTCCCTCCAGGACGCGCAGCCGCACGTCGGCGTCGGTGCGGGAGAAGAAGGCGAAGCGGGTGGTGAAGCCCTCGTCGTCCCACGCGGCGGGCCCGACCTCGGTGATCCGGCCGGCGAAGAACCGCTCGCCCGCCGGGGTCAGCCGGTAGACGATGCGCTGGCGCCGGGTGACCGCCGGGTCGTGGTTGGTGGCCTCGGTCACCATGCCGCTGCGGAGCAGCCGCTTCAGCGCGGGGTACAGCGAGCCGTAGGAGAGCAGCCGGTTCCAGCCGAGCAGCAGGTTGAGCCGCTTGCGCAGCTCGTAGCCGTGCAGCGGCGACTCGTGCAGCAGGCCCAGGACGGCGAGCTCGAGGGTGGCGGACTTGCTCGACATCCACGCCTCCTCACCGGTCCGGGCCGTCACGCCCCGGACGGGGCGCGTTACATCGGCCAAACGTATCGCAATGATATATCTGGTGGCCGAGCGCCCCCGGCGTGTCGACTTTCACGCTGGTGTCACGGCGTTCACCCCGTACGCTCGTCGGTCGGGCGCCCGGTGCCGCCCTTCCCCCCGTCGACCCGACCGACCACGCCCAGGAGGCGCCCGTGAGCAAGTCCGCGATGCCCCCGGGGAAGCGACCCGGCGCGTCGTCGCGCCCCGCGTCGCAGGGCCCCGCGAGGAAGGGGCCGGCGAAGGGCCCCGCGCAGAAGGGCGCCGCGAAGAAGCGCCCGGGTCGGGTGCGGCGCGCCCTGAGGTGGATGCTCGTCACCGGCCTGGTGCTGGTCCTGGTGGCCGTCGGCGTCTTCTACTTCAGCTACCGCAACACCGAGATCCCCACGGCCAACGCCGCCTTCGAGGCCCAGGCGACCTACGTCTACTACTCCGGCGGGGAGGAGCGGATCGGCACCTTCGCCGAGCAGAACAGGGAGTCGGTCCCGCTGGCGGAGATCCCGCAGTCGATGCAGGACGCCGTCATCGCCGCCGAGGACCGCACCTTCTACAGCAACCGCGGGATCGACCCGCGCGGCATCGTGCGTGCCGCCTTCTCCAACGCCCAGGGCAACGCGACGCAGGGTGCCTCGACGATCACCCAGCAGTACGTGAAGCTGCTCTACCTCAACCAGGAGCGCACCCTCGGCCGCAAGGCCAAGGAGGCCTTCCTCTCACTGAAGGTGCACGAGGAGACCTCCAAGGAGGAGATCCTCGAGGGCTACCTCAACACCATCTACTTCGGCCGCGGCGCCTACGGCGTCCAGGCCGCCTCGCGGGCGTTCTTCGGCATCCCGGCCAACCAGCTCAACGTGCGTCAGTCGGCCATGCTCGCCTCGGTGCTCAACAACCCCACCTCGCTCTCCCCGGACGGCGGCCGCGAGGCGCGGCAGCGTCTGCTCGGCCGCTACCAGTACGTGCTCGACGGGATGGTCGAGAGCGACACCCTGGCCCCCGAGCGGGCCGCGCGTGCCCGCGAGCGGCTGCCCAAGGTCGTGCAGCGCAACACCGCCAACAGCTACGGCGAGCAGCGCGGCTTCATGCTGACGATGATCAAGGACGAGCTGGAGAGCCTCGGCTTCGACGAGCAGGACATCGAGTCCGGCGGCCTGCGGGTCGAGACCACCCTGACCAAGCGCGC
>JBQGFI010000257.1:0-11043 GCA_052040065.1 Marmoricola sp. | reverse complement strand
CTGGTGCAGCGGGTGCAGGAGGCCGACGGGCTGATGCTGCGCGGCGTGATGGCGGTGGCGCCGCTCGGTGGCGACGCCGACGAGGCCTTCGCGCGGCTGGCCGACGTCGCCGCCGAGGTGCGCGAGGCCGTGCCCGGGGCGACCTGGATCTCGGCCGGCATGAGCGGTGACCTCGAGCAGGCGGTCCGGCACGGCGCGACACACCTGCGCGTCGGGTCCGCGGTGCTCGGTCCGAGGCCCCCCAACGGCTAGCGTTGCCCCAGTCCTGAGCAGTCTCCAGAGCAGAGGAAAACCACGATGAGTGCCATGCGGAAGATGGGCGTCTACCTCGGTCTGCTCGAGGACGCCGACGGCACCTACGACGAGGTCGAGCCGCGCCAGCAGCGGGCCCCGCGCGAGGCCGTCGCCGACACCGAGGAGTCGGCCCCCGTGGCCCGGCTCGACGAGCGCCGCCGCCCCGCCCAGGGCCCCGCGCAGGGCGCCGCCCAGGTGCCGACCCAGCGACCCACCCCCTCGGTGGCGCCGCTCTCGCGGATCACCACGCTGCACCCGCGCACCTACAACGAGGCCCGCGTCATCGGCGAGAACTTCCGCGACGGCGTGCCCGTGATCATGAACCTCTCCGAGATGGACGACGACGACGCCAAGCGCCTCGTCGACTTCGCCGCCGGTCTGGTCTTCTCGGTGCGCGGCACGATCGAGCGCGTCACCAACAAGGTCTTCCTGCTCTCCCCGCCCAACGTGTCGGTGGCGGCGGAGGACAAGCAGCGCATCGCCGAGAACGGCTTCTTCAACCAGAGCTGACCCGGCGTCAGCCCCGGTTGGCGACGTCTTCTAGGCTTCCCCCGTGTTGCTCATCGGCCAGCTCATCGACCTGGTCATCAGTGCGTTCATCGTGCTGCTCTTCGTGCGCCTCATCGTCGACTGGGTGCAGTTCTTCGCCCGCTCCTGGGTGCCCCGCGGTCCGGTCCTGGTCATCCTCGAGACCGTCTACAGCATCACCGACCCGCCGGTGAAGGCGCTGCGCCGGGTGATCCCGCCGCTGCGCCTGGGCGGCATGGCGATCGACCTGAGCTTCATCGTGCTGCTCGTGCTCTGCTACGTCCTGCTGGGCATCAACGGCGTCGTCTTCTCCCAGTTCGCCTGAGGCGTCCGCGACCCACGCCACCGTGCGGCCGTGTCGTCTGCCCCCGCTAGGGTGCCGTCCATGCCGCTGACACCCGAGGACGTCCGCAACAAGCGATTCCAGCCGGTCCGGCTGCGCCGCGAGGGCTACGACATGAGCGAGGTCGACCAGTTCCTCGACGAGGTCGAGGCCGAGCTCGAGCGGCTGCTCGCCGAGAACGCCGACCTGCGCGGCAAGCTCGACCTGGCCGGCGGCGGCGCTGCCGCGCCCGCCCCTGCCTCGGGCACGCCCGACTCCTCCGAGGGCGGCGAGAGCGCCGCCCCGAGCGCGCCCGCGCCGGTCGAGCAGGTGAAGGTCACCACGGCGGCGGAGGCCTCCAGCGCGGCCACCCGGCTGCTCGAGCTGGCCACCCGCAACGCCGACGAGGTGGTCGCCGAGGCGCGCCAGGAGGCGCAGCAGATCGTGGCCTCCGCCCAGCAGCAGGCCGACACCCTCGACCGCGAGGCCCGCACCCGCGCGGACAACCTCGACGGCGAGACCCAGGTCCGCCGCGCCGAGCTGATGACCTCGCTGGAGCAGGAGCGTGCGCGGCTCGACGAGGAGGTCGACGGCCTGCGCACCTTCGAGCGCGAGTACCGCAGCCGGCTGCGCAGCTACTTCACCCAGCAGCTCGACGCGCTGGAGGGCCGCGGCGAGGGGGGCGAGCTGCCGGCGGCGCACGGCCACCCGCAGGACACCCCCCACGAGGGCCACGACGAGCACCAGCCGGCCGACAACGCCGCCCCCGACGCCGACGGGCCCGCCGAGGGCCACAGCTGAGCCGAGGTCGCGGCTAGACCCGCGTCACGGCGAAGCGGAGCCCCAGCTCGGCGTCGCCGTGCGGCAGCTCCGCCTCCGCGTCGGCCCGGGTGACCTCGGTGGCCAGCACCTCGGTGGCGATCAGCTGCTCGTGGTCCGACAGCGCGGTGGCCACCTCGCCCTCGGCGTCCCACGTCAGCCGGATCCGGTCGGAGACCTCGAAGCCGGAGCCCTTGCGGGCCTCCTGGACCATCCGGACCACCTCGCGCGCCAGGCCGGCGCGGCGGAGCTCCTCGGTCAGCTCCAGGTCGAGCGCGACGGTCTCGCCCTGCTCGTTGACCACCGACCACCCCTCCCGGGGACGCTCGGAGACGATCACCTCGTCGGGCAGCACCTCGACGACCTCGCCCTCCACCTCGACCTCCGCGCGGCCGTCGGCGGCCAGCGCGCTCGCCAGGGCGGAGGCGTCGGCCGCGGCGATCGCGGCGGCGACCAGCGGCGTCCGCTTGGCGAAGCGCTTTCCCAGCGCCCGGAAGTTGCCCTTGGCGCTGTGGTCGACCAGGCCCTCGCCGGCCGCCGAGAGCGGCTCGACGGCGAGCACGTTGAGCTCCTCGGCCACCTCGCGGTGCAGCTCCTCGCCCAGCCGCGCGTGCGCCGCGCTGCCGAGCAGGGCGCGGCGCAGCGGCTGCCGCGTGCGGACCTTGGCCTCGGCGCGCGCCGCCCGGCCCAGCTCGGTGACCCGGCGGGCCAGCCGCATCCGCTCCGAGAGGCCCGGGTCGACCAGCTCGGTGCGTGCGGTCGGCCAGCTCGACAGGTGCACCGACTCCGGGGCCGACGCGTCGGTGCTGACCACCAGGTCGCGCCAGACCCGCTCGGTGACGAAGGGCGCCAGCGGCGCCATCAGCTGGGTGACCAGCACCAGGCACTCGTGCAGCGTGGCGTACGCCGCGTGGTCGCCGTCCCAGAAGCGGCTGCGCGAGCGGCGCACGTACCAGTTGGAGAGGTCGTCGACGTACGCCGCGATCAGCGCGCCGGCGCGCTGGGTGTCGAAGTCCTCCAGCGCCGCCGTCACCTGGTCGCCGAGGCGGTGCGCCTCGGAGAGCGCCCAGCGGTCGAGCACCGGCCGCGCGGCGGGCTCGGCCGCCTGCGAGGCGCCCGGCGTCCACCCCTCGAGGTTGGCGTAGAGCACCTGGAAGGCCACGGAGTTCCAGTAGGTCAGCAGCACCTTGCGCACGGTCTCCTGGATCGTGGCGTGACCCACCCGGCGCGCCGCCCAGGGCGAGCCTCCCGCCGCCATGAACCAGCGCACGGCGTCGGCGCCGTGCTCGTCCATCAGCGGGATCGGCTCGAGGATGTTGCCGAGGTGCTTGCTCATCTTGCGGCCGTCCTCGGCCAGGATGTGGCCCAGGCAGAGCACGTTCTTGTACGACGAGGCGTCGAAGACCAGCGTCCCGACCGCCATCAGCGTGTAGAACCAGCCGCGGGTCTGGTCGATCGCCTCGCAGATGAAGTCGGCGGGGTAGGCCTGCTCGAGCCGAGCGGCGGAGCCCTCGACGTGGGGGTAGCCCCACTGCGCGAAGGGCATCGCCCCGGAGTCGAACCACGCGTCGATGACCTCGGGCACGCGCCGTGCGGTGAGGTCGCAGCCCTCGGCGGTGCACGCGAGGACGACCTCGTCGACGAAGGGCCGGTGGGGGTCGAGCTGCGACTGGTCGGTGCCGGTGAGCTCGGTGAGCTCGGCGCGGGACCCGACGCAGGTCTGGTGGCCCTCCTCGCACCGCCAGATCGGCAGCGGGGTGCCCCAGTAGCGGCTGCGCGAGAGCGCCCAGTCGATGTTGTTGTCGAGCCAGTCGCCGTAGCGTCCGTGCTTGATCGTCTCGGGGTGCCAGGTGGTGCCCTCGTTCTCCCGCACCAGCGCGTCCTTCACCGCGGTGGTGCGGATGTACCACGACGGCTGGGCGTAGTAGAGCAGCGCGGTGTGGCAGCGCCAGCAGTGCGGGTAGGAGTGCTCGTAGGCGACGTGGCGGAAGAGCAGGCCGCGCGCGGTCAGGTCCTCGACCAGGTCGGTGTTGGCGTGGCGGAAGAACTGGCCGCCGACGAGGTCGAGGCCGTCCTCGAACTCCCCGCGCGGGGTGATCGGGTTGACCATCGCCACGCCGTTGCGCCGGCAGGAGGCGAAGTCGTCCTCACCGAAGGCGGGGGACTGGTGCACCAGCCCGGTGCCGTCCTCGGCGGTGACGTAGTCCTCGGTGACCACGAAGTGGGCGCGGCCCTCGCCGGCCTCGGGCCACTCGACGAGCCCGAAGGGGCGGGCGTATCGCCAGCCGACCATGTCGGTGCCGGGGAAGCGGTCCTGCACCTCCCAGCCCTCGCCGAGCGCCTGCGCGACCAGGCTCTCGGCCACCACGACCGTCTCGGTGCCGTCCGTCGCGGTGACGTAGGTCAGCTCCGGGTGCACGGCGACCAGGGCGTTGGAGACCAGCGTCCACGGCGTCGTGGTCCAGATCAGCAGCGAGGCGCGGCCCTCGTACGGTCCGGAGGTCAACGGCATCCGCACGTAGACCGACGGGTCGGTGACGGTCTCGTAGCCCTGCGCCAGCTCGTGGTCGGAGAGACCCGTGCCGCAGCGGGGGCAGTAGGGCGCCACCCGGAAGTCCTCCTCGAGCAGGCCCTTGGCGTGGATCTGCTGCAGCGCCCACCACACCGAGTCGACGTACTCGGGGTCCATGGTGCGGTAGGGCTCGCGCATGTCGATCCAGCAGCCCATCCGGTCGGTCATCTGCTCCCACAGGCCGACGTAGCGCGAGACCGACTCACGGCAGCGGGCGTTGAACTCCGCGATGCCGAAGGCCTCGATGTCGGCCTTGCCGGAGAAGCCCAGCTCCTTCTCCACGGCCAGCTCGACCGGCAGGCCGTGGCAGTCCCAGCCGCCCTTGCGGTTGACCTGGTAGCCCTGCATGGTCCGGAAGCGCGGGAAGACGTCCTTGAAGGTGCGCGACTCGATGTGGTGGGTGCCGGGCCGACCGTTGGCGGTCGGCGGCCCCTCGTAGAAGGTCCACGTCGCCCGGCCCTCGTTGCGGGCCACGGACTTCTCGAAGATGCCCTCGGTGGCCCAGAAGTCCATCACCTCCCGCTCGAGCAGCGGCAGGTCGACCTGCGGGGGGACGGGGCGGTAGGAGCGGTCGCTCACGGGGTGCTTCCTTCGTCTCCGGTCGGCGGGGGCCGATCGACTCCGAAGGGACGAGCCTCGGCTGCGCCGGGACCCGCGGTACCACCCTCCTTGGACGAGCGCCCTCGCGGTCGCCGTCCCACTTCCTTGCCGACCGCTGCCGGGTCTACCTCCGCTCCCCGGGGGGAGCGGGCTCTTCCGGCGGCTCCGGGACGATCTTCCCCACCTGCCGTGCCCCCGGGCTCGCACCGTCCCCGGTTCGCTGCGGGCCGTGCTGGTGGGTACTGCTCCCATCCGCGCCGTGCGGTCGTCGCGAGTCTACGCCGCACGGCCGCCCGCGACTTCCGCGAGGTGAGTTGAAGGGGTCCGGCCCGACACATATCCTGCCCGCCACGCCCGGGCGTCCGCCCGGTCGCACTCCCGGGAAGGCCCCACCCCCATGGCCTCTGCCTCCAAGAAGTCCCTCGCCAGCCGCGCGGGCGCCGCCGCCCGCAAGGTCGTGGGTCGGTCCGGCTCGAGCGGCTCGTCGGAGAAGCAGGCCCCGGAGCAGGGGACGGCCACGAAGAAGTCCGCCGCGAAGAAGGCACCCGCCAAGAAGGCGCCCGCGGCGAAGAAGGCACCTGCGAAGAAGGCGCCCGCGGCGAAGAAGGCGGCTCCCGTGAAGAAGACGGCCACGAAGGCCCCGGCGAAGACGACCGCGAAGAAGGCGGCGCCCGCGAAGAAGACCACGGCCACGAAGGGCGCGGCGAAGACGACCGCGAAGACGGCCGCGAAGAAGACGACCGCGAAGAAGACGGCGCCCGCGAAGACGGCGGCGAAGAAGTCCACGACGAAGAAGACGACGGTGAAGAAGACGACGACGAAGGCGGCCGCCGACCAGCTGGTGGTGCTCGCGCAGGAGGACCCCTGGACGCCCGCCGAGCTGGCGCAGGTGCGTGCCCAGCTCGACGACGACGTCGAGCGCCTCACCGCGGAGCTGGCGGAGGTCGAGGGCGACCTGGCCGGGATGATCGAGAACCCGGGGGAGGGCGCGGGCCACGACCAGGCCGACGTCGGCTCGTCGTCCTTCGAGCGCGACCAGGAGCGTCAGATCGTCAACAACGCGCGTGACATGCTGGAGCAGAGCCAGCACGCGCTGGCACGCATCGACGACGGCAGCTACGGACAGTGCGAGATCTGCGGCAACGCGATCGGCAAGAACCGCCTGATGGCGTTCCCCCGCGCGACGCTGTGCCTGACCTGCAAGCAGCGCGAGGAGCGCCGCTGAAGTCGCAGACCCCCGCCAGCACGACCGACCCCCAGGAGGAGCCGGTGTCCGGTGACCAGACGCCCGGCCGCCGGCGTACGACGCTGGCGCTCGCCCTCGCGGCGGTCGGCCTGGCCGTCGACCAGGTCACCAAGGTCCTGGCCGTGCGCGAGCTCACCGACCGCGACCCCGTCCAGGTCGTCGGGACGCTGCTCCAGCTCGTGCTGGTCTACAACCCCGGCGCGGCCTGGGGCGCCGGCGCCTCGATCACGCCCGTGATCACCACGATCGCGATCGTCGCCACGGTGGTGGTGCTGTGGCAGATCACCAAGGTGCGCCACGTCGGCTGGGCGATCGCGCTGGGCCTCCTGCTCGCCGGGGTCACGGGCAACCTGACCGACAGGATCCTGCGCGACCCCGGGCCCTTCCGCGGCCACGTCGTCGACTTCCTCGCGCTGCCGGACTTCCCGGTCTTCAACGTCGCCGACATGCTCATCAACGTCGCGGGCGTGACGCTGGTGGTGCTGCTCTTCCGTGGCATCGGCGTCGACGGCACCCGCGAGCACGAGCGCGAGGTGAGCCCCCGGTGAGCCAGCCCTCCGAGGAGCGCAGCCTCGAGGTCCCCGAGGGCCTCGGCGGCGAGCGCGTCGACGTGGGGCTGTCGCGGATGTTCGGCATCTCCCGCAGCAAGGCCGCCGAGCTCGTCTCCGCCGGACGGGTGGAGCTCGACGGCGCCCTGGCGGCCAAGTCCGACCGGCTGCTGCCCGGCACCCGGCTCGACGTCTCCTTCCCGGTCGAGGCCGACCCGCTGGAGGTGGTGGCCGAGGAGGTCGAGGGCGTCGGGATCATCCACGACGACGACGACCTGGTCGTGGTCGACAAGCCCGTGGGCGTCGCGGTGCACCCCTCGATGGGCTGGACCGGCCCCACCCTGGTCGGCCACCTGCGGGGCGCGGGCTACCGGATCGCCACGGGCGGGGCCCCGGAGCGCCAGGGCATCGTGCAGCGGCTCGACGTGGGCACGTCCGGCGTGATGGTCGTCGCCAAGAGCGAGCGCGCCTACTCCTTGCTCAAGCAGGCCTTCCGCGACCGGGAGGTCGACAAGACCTACCACGCGCTGGTGCAGGGCCACCCCGACCCGCTCGAGGGCACCGTCGACGCCCCGATCGGCCGCAGCGCGGGGTCGGACTGGCGCTTCGCGGTGCGCGACGACGGCAAGCACGCGGTCACCCACTACGCGACGCTCGAGGCGCACCGCTTCGCCAGCCTGCTCGAGGTGCAGCTCGAGACCGGTCGCACCCACCAGATCCGGGTGCACATGGCGGCGCTCCGGCACCCCTGCGTGGGTGACCTGACCTACGGCGCCGACCCCACGCTCGCCCGCCGGCTGGGCCTGGAGCGGCAGTGGCTCCACGCCGTCCGACTGGGCTTCGTGCACCCCGGCACCGGCGCGCAGGTCACCTACGAGTCGGGCTACCCCGACGACCTCGCCGAGGCGCTCGAGGTGATCCGTGACGGCGCCTGAGGTCTCCTCGGGCGCCACCGACCTGGTGCTGCGGCCCGCGGTCGCCGACGACGTCGCACGCCTGGTCGAGGTCTACCTCGCGGCCGGCACCGGCCAGGGGCACCCCACGGAGCGGCGTACCCGCGAGCAGCTGGTCGACTGGCTGGACGGGCGGGTGCGCTCGGTCTCCGCCGACCGCCACGAGGTGTGGGTCGCCGACGACGGCGACGAGGTGGTCGGCTTCGCCGACGTGCACGGCGACTGGGTCTCGCTGCTCTTCGTCCACCCCGCCCGTCAGCGCCGGGGCGTCGGTCGCGCCCTGCTGGAGCTGGTGCAGGCGCTGCGGCCCGGTGGCTTCGGGCTGCGGGTGCACGCCCACAACGCGCCCGCCCGCGCCTTCTACGCCGCGCTGGGGTTGCTCGAGCTGGAGCGCACCGACGGATCGGCCTACGACGACGGCTGGCCCGACTGCCGCCTGGCCTGGCCCGGCCACGAGCCGCTGCGCTACTGGCGCTCGGCCATCGACGACGTCGACGCCGAGCTCGCGGTGCTGCTGGCCCGCCGCTTCGCCCTCGCGGGCGCCGTCCAGGACCTCAAGGCGTCGACCGGCGGCGCCGGCGGCGAGGCCGGCCGCGACCCCCGCCGGGAGGCCGAGATCGTCGACCGGATGTGCGCGCTGGTCCCCTCGCTCGACCGCCCCCACCTCGAGCGGGTGATGCGCGTCGTCCTCGAGGAGGGACTCGCCGCCTGGGAGCGCCCCACCCGGGATCCCTCGGGTCCCTGAGTCCGCGGGGACACGGGCCGCGCCCTGACCCCCGGGCCGTCACGCGACCCCGCCGAGGCGGTCGCCGCGGGGGACGAGAGGTGGTGCCCAGAAGGTGGTGCTCAGAAGGTGGTGCTCAGCCTCCTGGCGGGGGCCCGAGGTCGGTCGGTGCCTCGGGGAGACCGGCGTCACCGAGGTGCCGGGGCGGGGAGCACCGCAGGTGATCGACGAAGTCGCGCAGCCCGGCGCGACGGTCGGTGAGGCGGCGAGCGGCGTAGAAGCGGACGGCCGGAGCGCCGTCCAGGACGAGCGCCTGGAGCCCGTGGGGGAGCCGGGGCCGGTCCGGGCTCAGGGTGACGATGGCGGCCGCTCCCGTGCGCGTCTCGTGGAAGACCCGCTGGTTGCTCGTGCAGTGTGAGTCGGCGAGCAGCGCGTCGCGGCTCGCGCGCAGGTCGCCGAGCCAGAAGGGGCTCATCCACTCCGCCGCGATGGTCGGGTTCCAGAGCAGTCGCTGCTCGGCGTACGTCTCGACCTCGACGCGCTCGGCGGCGGCGAGCAGATGGCGGTCGGACACGACGCCGATGCGTGCCGCGGTCACCGGCAGGGGAGTGGACCCGACCCCTCGGTGGGCGACGGGAGCGATGGTCAGCAGCAGGTCGACGTGGCGCTCGGGCAGGCAGCGGTTGATGAGGGGGAAGGGCACCTCGACCAGCCGGACCCGCAGTCCCCGGAAGTCCCGGCGCACGGCCCGTGCGGCGGCACCGAGACCGATGAACCGCACGAACGACGTGGCACCGGCCGGCACCCCCACCCGCACGGTCTCGGTGTGGGGCGGTCCTCCGGCGGCCCGCACGGCCCGCTCGAGGGCTCGCGCCTGGCGCAGCAGCGGCCTCGCCGCCCTCGCGAGCTCCAGACCGGCGGGGGTGAGGCCGGTGAGTCCCTCCGGGCCACGCTGGAGCAGCGGCGCGCCCAGCTGCCGCTCGAGCCGCTGGATCCGCTTGGTCAGCGTCGGGGTGCTGATGCCGAGCTCCCGCGCTGCCCGGGCGTAGCTCCAGCCGTCGACCAGCGCCACGAAGCTGCTCGCCAGCTGCAGGTCCAGGCCCTCGGTCATCGGCCCCCGTCCGTCGTCTCAGTCTCATCGGGCTGTCAACAGGCGTTCCCCCGCGGGCAACGCCCCTGGCCCGGGGCACGCGGGGGGAGGAGCGTCGCTCGCGTGCACGTCACCCGGCGGCACGTGGTGGCGGGTCACAGCCCGCCACCGGCCCGTCCGCCACGCAAGGAGCTCGACATGCCCCGCCGCCTCGACTTCGCGCGACCCGACCTCGTGGTCGACAACCCCGTCACGAACCTCAGCCTGCGCGCGCTCCTGCTCGCGCCGTTCGACGACAAGCACGCGCAGCTCGGGGGCGCCCCCGGTGCCCGGCTCACCGACGGTGCCCCGGAGCCCACGGGCACCGGCTCGCGGCTGCGCTACCAGCACGGCACCATCTACCGCCGCGCCGACGGGGGGTGTGCCTACGTGTACGGCGCCATCGGTGCCCGCTACGACGAGCTGTGCGCGGGCGCGAGCTGGCTCGGGATGCCGGTCACCGACGAGGAGCCGTTCTCGGAGGGCGGCCGCGCCACCCGCTTCGAGAACGGCGCGATCTACTGGTGGCCCGACACCGGAGCGATCGACCTGAACCACGTCGTCGTGCACTACACCGGCCTGTACGCCTTCGCCGAGACCGACTACGACCGAGTCGGCACCTCCGCCGACGAGCCGTACCTCACCCTCGGGGTCGTGACGCCGTCGGTGACCGCCCCCGCGGTGCGCACGAAGGTCTACGACGACGTCGACGCCGGCGACTCGCGGCCGGACCTCGTCGAGCTCTACCGCGGCCTCCCTGAGGGCATGGTGGTCAGCGTCCTGCTGCTGGAGTCCGACGAGGGCGACGCGGACAAGTACCGGGCGGCCGTCACGGAGGGCGTCGCCCAAGCGTCGAAGGCGCTGGTCGACGTGATCAAGGGCTGGGAGGTCTACGGCCGCTTCGTCGCCCCCGTCGCCGAGGAGCTGCTCAAGGCCATCGGCCCGGACATCGTCGACGCGATCAACGCCCTGATCGGCTCCAGCGACGACGTGCTCGGCAACACTGCCGTCACCCTCAGCGCCAAGCAGATGGTCGTCCTCGCCGCCCGCACCCCGCAGCAGGACCACTGGGGGATCGGGTGGAAGGCGGAGACCCGGGGGATGACCGGCCAGGGCGGCGAGTACAAGGCCTACTTCAGCCTCGGCGCCGTCTGAGCCGACCCGGTCGACCGGCGAGGAGTGTCTGTCGGCTCACACCGGGTGTCACCGGGAGGCGTGGCGGGGCACGCTGGTGGGGTGAGCGTCTCGGGTCGGTCCGGCAGCCAGCACGCGCCGGAGCAGCTGCACCGGCCGGGCACGGCGGGCTAC
>JBQGFI010000256.1:0-6117 GCA_052040065.1 Marmoricola sp. | reverse complement strand
GCCGAAGCGCCATCCCCAGGGCTGCTCGCCGCCCGGGTCGCCGAAGACGCGCAGGTAGTACAGGCCCGGGTCGCGGCCCCGCTCGCGGTCGAAGCGCACGGTGAAGCCCTCGACGTGGTCGAGCACGTTCTCCAGGCCCATGGTCGTGGCGACCGTGACGTAGCCGGCGGGGGAGAGCCCGCTGGCGACGAGCCGCATCGCGCCGCGCTGCTGCGCCGGTCGCTGCTGGTGCATCGTCAGCCCGCCGTGGTCGGTGGGGGTGTAGAACCAGCGCCGCCGCTCGGCGTCGGTGGCGTCGTCGGCGGGCGGGTGGCCCTGCGCCGTACGCCGCTGCTCGGCGTCGAGCGAGTCGAGCCAGGCGAGCGCCGCCTCGGCCATCCGGTCGGCCGCCGCGCGTCGGGGATCGGTGGTCACGGCGCCAACGTAGGGCATCGCGGACGCGTGGCCGACCGGTCTTCGCGCCGGGTGAGAAGACCCCTGGCGAGCGGCCGCCGGTCGCCCTAGCGTCCTGCCCACTGACCGTGCTCACCCCGGGAGACCACCGTGCCGACACCCACCGACGACAACCGCGACCTGCTCACCGTGATCGCCTACATGAAGGCCGCGCCCGGCAAGGAGGACGAGCTGCGCGAGGCGCTGCAGGCGCTCGTCGAGCCGACCACGCAGGAGGACGGCTACGTCAACTACGACCTGCACGAGAGCGTGGAGGACCCGGGTCGCTTCTTCTTCTACGAGAACTGGGAGAGCTCCGCGCACCTCGACGCCCACCTCGCGACGCCGCACCTGGTCGACTTCGCCGAGCGGATGGGCGGCCTGCTCGACGGCGACGGGCTGACGATCAACCGCGTGCGTCGGATCGGCTGACCCGCATCTGCCCGGCCACCGCCGTCGCGCGGGGGTCGGGCTCCGCGAGCAGCCCGGTGACGACGCCGGCGCGATCGGCCTCCGAGCGGTTCGGGCTGAGCTTGGCCTTGCCCTCGACCCGCTCCACCACCACCTCGACGCCCACGATGCCGCGCAGCTGTCCGTCGACGAACGCCGCGGGCGCGTCGTCGGTGGCCCACGGCTGCGCCCGGTGTGCCTCGTGGGCGTCGGTGAGGTCGTCGACCGCGCGGCGCAGCCACGCCGGGTCCTGGTGCACGGTCGCGCGCCCGCGCAGCTGCACGACCGAGTAGTTCCAGGTGGGCACCACCCGGCCGTGCTCGGCCTTGGCGGCGTACCAGCCAGGCGAGACGTAGGCGTCGGGTCCGGTCACCACCAGCAGCACGGCTGCGCCGTCGAGGTGCTGCCAGTGCTCGTTGGCCCGCGCGAGGTGCGCGACCACGACGTCGTCGCGCCACACGACCGGGAGCAGCGTCGCCGCGGGGTAGCCGTCGGGACCGGTGGAGACGAGCTGCGCCGAGCCCACGGCGGCGACCATGCGGCGTACCTCGGCCTCGTCGGTGACGGCGTTGAAGCCAGGCGTGTACACGTCGCTATCGTCCCAGGTGTGCGTACCTCGGTCGCGACCGTCTGCCTCAGCGGCACCCTGGTGGAGAAGATGCACGCCTGCGCCGCCGCGGGCTTCGACGGGATCGAGGTCTTCGAGCCCGACCTGGTCGCGAGCGACCACTCGCCCGAGGAGATCCGGGCGCTCGCCGCGCGGCTCGGGCTGACCCTCGACCTCTACCAGCCCTTCCGCGACTTCGAGGGCGTCACCGAGGAGCAGCTGGAGGACAACCTGCGTCGCGCCGAGGCCAAGCTCGCGCTGATGCAGCGCCTCGGCATCGACCTGATGCTGGTGTGCTCCAACGTCGCGACCGCGAGCGTCGACTCCGACGAGGTCTCGGCCGCGCAGCTGCGGCGCCTGGGCGACCTGGCGCAGCGCTACGACGCGCGCATCGCCTTCGAGGCGCTCGCCTGGGGACGGTACGTCGACGACTACCGCCGCTCCTGGCGCATCGTCGAGCTCGCCGACCACCCGGCCGTGGGGCTCTGCCTCGACTCCTTCCACATCCTCAGCCGGGCCCACGACCCGGCGGCCATCGAGGAGATCCCGGCGGAGCGGATCTTCTTCCTGCAGCTGGCCGACGCCCCCGACCTGTCGATGGACGTGCTCTCCTGGTCGCGCCACCACCGGCTCTTCCCCGGCGAGGGCAGCTTCGACCTCGCCGGCTTCGTGGCCCACGTGCTGCGCACCGGCTACGACGGCCCGCTGTCGCTGGAGGTCTTCAACGACACCTTCCGGCAGACCGACGTACGCCGCACCGCGACGCACGCCCTGCGGTCGCTGGTCTGGCTCGAGGACGCCGCCGCCGCGCAGGTCGCGGAGCCGCCGGCCGGCTCCGCGGGGTGGCGCCGCCTGACCCCCGCGCCCGCGCCGACCGGCTTCGACTTCGTCGAGGTCAAGGGCGAGGACGCCGGCGAGGTGGAGGTGCTGCTCGACCAGCTCGGCTTCCGCTTCCGCGGGCGGCACCGCACCAAGCCGGTGCGGCTCTGGACGGCGGGCGACGCCCGCATCGTGCTCAACGAGCAGCAGGCCCGCGACCAGGTGCCGCACGTCGCGGCGGTCGGCTTCGACGTCGCCGACCCCGCGGCGGCGGCTGCGCGGGCGGGCGAGCTCATGGCGCCGCCGGTGCACCGGCGCACCTACGCCTCCGAGCTGCCGCTCGACGCCGTCGCCGCCCCCGACGGCACCGAGGTCTTCCTGTGCGCCTCGCCGGCGGGCGCGGACGCCCCGTGGGTGGCGGAGTTCGACGGTGCGGCGCCGGCCGCGGCGTCCCCGCTCGACACCGCGCGGGTCGACCACGTCAACCTCGCCCAGCCGTGGGCGGACTTCGACGAGGCGGTGCTCTTCTACACCTCCGTGCTCGGGCTCGACGCCGAGACCGGCACCGAGGTGGCCGGGCCGCGCGGGCTGGTGCGCAGCCAGGTGATGCGCACGGCCGACGGCGCGGTGCGCCTCCCGCTCAACGTCGCCCCCGCGGCGACGACCGAGGGGCTGGCGCAGCACGTCGCCGTCGCCTGCGACGACGTCGTCGCGGTCGCCCGCCACGCCCGCGCCCGCGGCATGCGCTTCCTGCCCGTCCCGGCCAACTACTACGACGACCTCGCCGCCCGCTACGGCCTCGACGACGACGTCGTCGCCGAGCTGCGCGACCTCGACCTGCTCTACGAGCGCGACGCCGACGGCGAGTTCGTGCACTTCTACACGCGCACGGTCGGCGAGGTCTTCCTCGAGGTCGTCGAGCGCCGCGGCGGCTACGACGGCTACGGCGCCACCAACGCCCCGATCCGGCTCGCGGCCCAGGGACGCTCGTGACCCCCGCCTCCGGTGCGGCCTGATGGGCGCGGGCCACGGGCACGCCCCGGCCAGCGCCGCGGGACGCCACCGCTGGCGGCTCGCGCTGGCCTTCGGCCTGGTGGCCGCCTTCTTCGTGGTCGAGCTCGTGGCGGGTGTCGTGTCGGGCTCGCTCGCGCTGATCTCCGACGCCGGCCACATGGCTGCCGACGTGGTCGCGCTCGGCGCCGCGCTGACGGCGACCCGCATCGCCACCCGGCCCGACCCGTCGGGCCGGCGGTCCTACGGCTCCTACCGGGCGGAGGTCTTCGCCTCGGGCCTGACCGTGCTCATCATGCTCGGGGTGTCGGCGTACGTCGTGGCCGAGGCGGTCTCGCGCGTCGGGGAGCCGATCGAGGTGCAGACCGGGACGATGCTGCTGGTCGGCGGCCTGGGGCTGCTGGTCAACGTCGTCTCGCTGCTGCTCCTGCGGGGCGGCGCCACCGAGTCGCTGACCGTGCGCGGCGCCTACGTCGAGGTGGTCGCCGACGCCGCGGGCAGCGTGGGCGTGATCGCGGCCGGCCTGCTGGTGGTCGCGACCGGCGAGACGTGGTGGGACACCGGCGTCGCCGTGGCCATCGGCGCCTTCGTCGCCGTGCGCGCGGCGCTGCTGGGCCGCCAGGTGCTGGCCGTGCTCGGGCAGCACGTGCCCGCGGAGGTCGAGCTCGACGTCCTGGTGCGCGACCTCGACGCCGTGCCCGGCGTGGCCGACGTGCACGACCTGCACGTGTGGGTGCTCACCTCGGGGATGAACGTCGCGACCGCGCACCTCGTGGTCGCCGACGGCGCCGATCCGCACGAGGTGCTCCTGGCCGCGCAGCAGGTGCTGCGGGCGCGGCACCACGTGGAGCACGCGACGCTCCAGGTCGAGGCGGAGCCCACCGCGCAGTGCCACGAGGTCGGCTGGTGACCGACGCCTCCATCTCGTGGCTGGCCCCGACGGGGCAGGCGTGCCACCCTGGAGGTGCCTGACCAGCAGGCCTCCGGACGAGGCGCGTCGTACCCGGCCCAGCGACAAGACGATGCTCGAGGAGAGCGTCATGTCGTGGTTCGTGCTCGTGGTCGCCGGAGTGCTCGAGGCCGTGTGGGCCACCGCCCTGGGTCGCTCGGAGGGCTTCACCCGGCTCGGGCCCAGCGTCGTCTTCGGCGTGGGCCTGGTGCTGAGCATGCTGGGACTCGGCTACGCGATGCGTGAGCTGCCGATCGGCACGGCGTACGCCGTGTGGGTGGGGATCGGCGCGGTGCTCACCGTGGCGTGGGCGATGTGGGCCGGCGAGGAGCCGGTCAGCGCGGTGCGGCTGCTGCTCCTCGCGGGGATCGTCGGCTGCGTCGCCGGGCTCAAGCTGCTGCACTAGGCGGGACGGCCGGGTCCGGCTGTGGAGGTCGGCGGGTCAGGGAGGCCGACCTCGGGTATGGTGAAAGCGGCGGCTGCCGCGCGTGGCCGTCGTCCCGTCGCAGGAGATGACCCGTTCGGGTCCGGCTCCGGTCCGATCCAAGCCCTCGGAGCCGACGGGACGCAGCACGGGGAGCGGGTCCGCGGGACCCGAGAGGGGTGTCTCGGCGACGCGTCGTACCGCCGCCGACGCCAGCAAGAGCGACGGAGCAGTCGTGCCGACCCGGAGGACCCGGGTCCGCACACCGAGGAGGAGCCTGTGGCCCGAGGAGGCCAGCGAACGCAGCAGCGTCGCGGAGGACAGCGTCGCCGCAACGGCGGCCACGGCGACCGTGACAACGAGGGGATCATCCCGATCCTCGCGCGCACGGTCCGTGAGGTGGAGAACGCCGTGGGCCGGGGGTCGGTGATGCCCTCGGTGCGCACGAAGTTCCAGGTGGTGGGTCTGCTCGCCCGTGAGGAGCGTGCCCGGGTCAAGGCCGACGAGACGCTCAACGACTCGCGCCGGGCCGAGCAGCTCAAGCGCCTCGACGGGATCGCCACGATCATGGCGACCACCGCGGCCCGCGACAGCACGCTCTTCACCCTGCTCGACCAGTCGGCCGAGATCAGCGACGCGGCCAAGCGGCTCAAGCGCGAGATGCTCGAGGCCGCGGGGCTGGAGGTGCCCGACGAGCCCGAGCCGGTCGCGCCCGACGTGGTGCTGCCGAGCACGCAGCGGCAGGTGACGCCGCAGTCGGTGATCCAGCGCCGGCTCTCCAACCCCTTCCTGGTGCCCGACTTCAGCACCGCCGAGGACCGTCGTCCGGCGGCCAAGCGGCTGGCCGGGTGGGAGCTGCTGGGTCCGCTCTTCCGCTCCTTCGAGTACGCCGGCGAGGGCGCCTCGGCCTGCATGGCGCTGCCCGAGGCGAGCGCCTTCAAGGCCCCCGACGGCCGCGAGCTGATGCCGCACCAGGCCCAGGTCGTCGCCTCCGCGGCCGCCGGCCACCGCACCTTCCTGCTCGCCGACGAGCCCGGCCTCGGCAAGACCGCGCAGGCGCTGCTCGCCGCGCAGGCGGCCGACGCCTTCCCGTGGCTCGTGGTGGTGCCCAAGGTGTTCAACACCAAGTGGGCGCGCGTGGCGGGCCTGTGGACGCCGCAGCGCGAGGCCACCGTCATCCACGGTGACGGCGACGACGTCGACGGCTTCGCCGACATCGTGGTCGTCAACTACGAGGTGCTCGACCGCCACGTGGGCTGGCTCGGCGACTTCGGCTTCCGCGGGATGGTCGTCGACGAGGCCCACTTCATCAAGAACAAGCAGTCCCAGCGCAGCCAGAACGTCCTGGCCCTCTCCGAGCGCATCCGCGCCCGCTGCGCCCGCCCGCTGCTGATGGCGCTGACCGGCACGCCGCTGATCAACGAC
>JBQGFI010000255.1:0-11974 GCA_052040065.1 Marmoricola sp. | reverse complement strand
GGCTGGTCGAACTTCACGCCGATGGTGACCTCGCCGGCCTCGGCCAGCTCGGCCATCTTGCTGCCGGCCTCGAACTCGGGGCCGTCGACGACCTCCCACTCGGGAGCCTCCGCGCCCTCGGCGCCGGTCTCCGGCTCGCCGGCGCTTCCGCCGCATGCGCTCAGGGCGAACCCGAGCCCGACGGCCGCTGCGGCCGCCTTCGTCCTCATCAGTCGCATTGTTCTCCTCCGGTGTGGGTGGATGGTGCGGTCCGCGTGACGGCCCGAGATGTCGCCGCGCGAGGTGGGGTCAGTGGCTGAGGATCTTGCCGAGGAAGTCCTTGGCCCGCTCCGACTGCGGGTTGGTGAAGAACTCCTCGGGGGTGTTCTCCTCGACGATGGCGCCGTCGGACATGAAGACCACGCGATCGGCGGCGGTGCGCGCGAAGCCCATCTCGTGGGTGACCACGATCATCGTCATGCCGCGCTTGGCGAGGTCGATCATGACGTCGAGCACCTCGGAGATCATCTCCGGGTCGAGCGCCGAGGTCGGCTCGTCGAAGAGCATCGCCTTGGGCTCCATGGCCAGTGCGCGGGCGATCGCGACGCGCTGCTGCTGGCCGCCGGAGAGCTGGGCGGGGTACTTGTCGGCCTGGTGTCCGACGCCGACCCGGTCGAGCAGCTCCCGGGCGCGCTTCTCGGCCTCGTCCTTCTTCTTGCCGCGCACCTTGATCGGCCCGAGCGTGACGTTCTCCAGGATCGTCTTGTGGGCGAAGAGGTTGAAGCTCTGGAAGACCATGCCGACCTCGCTGCGCAGCCGCGCGAGCTCCTTGCCCTCCTCGGCGAGCTTGGCGCCGTCGAGGGTGATGGTGCCGTTGTCGATCGTCTCGAGCCGGTTGATGGTGCGGCACAGCGTCGACTTGCCCGAGCCGGAGGGGCCGATCACGACGACGACCTCGCCCTTGCCGACGCTGAGGTCGATGTCCTGCAGCACGTGCAGCTGGCCGAACCACTTGTCGACGCCCTCGAGGACGATGAGCGGCTCGCGCGTGGGCGTGCGGGGGACGGACCCGGGCTCGGTCATGGCCCGGACCCTAGGCGGCCGGGTCGCCGGGGGTCGACCCGACGGCCCCGCTGGGTGAGGACTGTTACGGGTTTGTCATCCGCCCGGGAGGGCTACAACGAGGCCCTGGGGACTCCTGCCGTGCCCCTGGACCCGCGCCCGGCCCCTGACGCGACCCTGAACCCACCCCGCACTCTCCCTGGAGGACGACGTGAGCCTGAGTCACCTGACCAGCACCGCCACCCGCACCGCGACCGGCGCGGTGCGCCTCGGCGTGGGCGTGGCCGCCCGCACGTTCGGGCTCACCAGGGGCGTCGCGAAGGCGGGTGCCGCCGCCGCCCGCGGGGCGGCCCGCGGTGGCGGTCATGGGCCCGTCGCGGCCTCCACGCAGGGCTCCGCGGAGCCGACCGTCGAGTCCCCGCCGGCGGGCTCGGCCACCCAGGCGCCGGAGGACCCGCGCGACCGGATCCCCGGCCCCGACGTCGTCGCACCCGACCTGCCGCGCGCCGAGGACCTGCCCGAGCCGGTGGTCATCGTGGCCGACGACGCGCCGGCCCCCGAGCCGGGCGAGGTGGTGCACCACGAGCCGAAGGCCGCCGGCCGCGTCAGCGAGCACGAGGGCCGGCCGGGCGACCGCGAGGAGGTCGAGGGCTACCTCGAGGAGGTTGAGGACACCGACCCCGCCGGGGGCGACCTGCAGCAGCCCGCCGCCCCGCTGGCCGACCCCTCGACGGTCGCGGCGGTCATCAGCGAGTCCGAGACGCTGCGTCGCGCCGCGGAGCGCAACCCCGAGGCCTGAGCGCCTCGGGTTCGGGCGAGCGCGGGGGAGCGCCGTACCCTGGGCGACGACATGGCTGAGCAGCGAACCTACGAGGTCCGCACCTACGGGTGCCAGATGAACGTCCACGACTCCGAGCGGCTCTCCGGGCTGCTCGAGGACGCCGGGTACGCCGCCGCGCGCGACGACGAGCAGGCCGACGTCGTCGTCTTCAACACCTGCGCCGTGCGCGAGAACGCCGACAACAAGCTCTACGGCAACCTCGGCCACCTCGCGCCCGTCAAGGCCGCGCGCCCCGGGATGCAGATCGCGGTGGGCGGCTGCCTGGCGCAGAAGGACCGCGCCACGATCACCGAGCGGGCGCCGTGGGTCGACGTCGTCTTCGGCACCCACAACATCGGCTCGCTGCCGACGCTGCTGGAGCGGGCCCGGGTGCAGGAGGAGGCCCAGGTCGAGATCCTCGAGTCGCTCGAGGTCTTCCCCTCGACGCTGCCGACCAAGCGCGAGTCGGCGTACGCCGCGTGGGTCTCGATCAGCGTCGGCTGCAACAACACCTGCACGTTCTGCATCGTCCCGGCGCTGCGCGGCAAGGAGAAGGACCGCCGCCCGGGCGAGGTGCTGGCCGAGGTCGAGGCGCTCGTCGCCGAGGGCGTCACCGAGGTGACGCTGCTGGGGCAGAACGTCAACACCTACGGCGTGGAGTTCGGCGACCGCCTGGCCTTCTCCAAGCTGCTGCGCGCCTGCGGGGAGATCGAGGGCCTGGAGCGGGTGCGCTTCACCTCGCCCCACCCGGCCGCCTTCACCGACGACGTGATCGAGGCGATGGCCGAGACGCCCAACGTGATGCCGCAGCTGCACATGCCGCTGCAGTCCGGGTCCGACCGGGTGCTCAAGGCGATGCGGCGCTCCTACCGCGCCGAGCGCTACCTCGGCATCATCGAGCGGGTCCGCGCCGCGATGCCCGACGCCGCGATCACCACCGACATCATCGTCGGCTTCCCCGGCGAGACCGACGAGGACTTCGAGGCCACCCTGGAGGTCGTGCGCCGCTCGCGCTTCTCCGGCGCCTACACCTTCCAGTACTCCAAGCGGCCCGGCACGCCCGCCGCCGTGCTCGAGGACCAGGTGCCTCCCGCCGTCGTCAAGGAGCGCTACCAGCGACTCGTCGCCCTCGTCGACGAGATCGCCTGGCAGGAGAACCAGGCGCTCGTCGGGCGCACCCTGGAGCTGATGGTCGCCGAGGGCGAGGGACGCAAGGACGCCGCCACCGCGCGCCTGTCCGGGCGCGCCCGCGACAACCGGCTGGTGCACTTCACGCCGCTGAGTCCCGACGGGACGTCGCTCGAGGTCCGGCCGGGCGACATGGTCGAGGTCGACGTCACGTACGCCGCCCCGCACCACCTCGTGGCCGACGGGCCGCTGCGCTCGCTGCGGCGTACCCGGGCCGGTGACGCGTGGGAGGCCCGCACCGCCGACCCCGTGGCGGCCGCGGTCGGGCTCGGCATGCCGGGCGTCGGCGCGCCCGAGCCGCTCCCCGTGGTCGACGGCTGCTCCGTGCGCTGAGCCGTCGGCCTCACGGCAGCCGGGCGACCACGACCCAGTCGTGGCCCTGCCAGCCCAGGCCGTCGTAGAGCCGCTGGCCCTCGGGGCTCGCCAGCAGCAGCCCGCGGTCGGCGCCCGACGACTCGGCCAGGTCGGCGAGGCGCGACATCACCGCGGCGCCGAGCCCACGCCGCCGGTGGGCGCGGTCGGTGACGACCCGGTCGACGACGGCGACCCCGTCCAGCACCACGACGTCGCCCTGCGCCGCGGTCGTGCCGTCGGGGGTGCGCAACCGCAGTCGCCACACCTCGCCACCCTCGTGCGCGGAGCGCTCGACGTCGGCACGGTAGCCGGGTGGCGCGGTGGCCCGCCGCTGGTCGGCGAGCACGACCGACATCAGCCGCTCGGCGTCGAGGGCCACCCGCAGCCGGTGCTCCTGGAGCCGGTCGGCGACGTGGCCGGGCCGCTGCGTGGGCACGCTCACCCAGGGGTCGCGCAGCGCGAGTGCGTCACCGGCGGCGTCGTCGACGCGGCCCGGGTGGACGTCGGCGTCCAGCACGAGCTGCTCGACGCCGCGGCCCGGTCGGTGGTGGTCGACCCGGAGCACCCCGGGTGAGGGCTCGTCGGCGGGGGCGAGCCCGCGAGCGCGCCACCAGCCGTCGTGCCAGCGGCGCACGTCCTCGACCGGCAGCCGGCTCAGACGGGGTCCTCCTCGGCGGGGTCGATCCCCTCCTCGTCGCCGGTGCCGGCGTCGGTCTCGTCGCTCTCCTCGATCCCGTCGGGGACGACGTCCTCCTCGACCTGCGCGGAGCGGGGCTGGTCGGGGGTGGTGAGCGGGAAGTCGTCCTCGTCGCGGTCGATCCGGTCGGCCGGGCCGCCGGGAGCGAAGTCGGGATCGGCGTCGGTGGTGGGCTCGGGAGCCTCGCCGGGCGTGTCGCTCACCGAGCGGCCCCGGGGGTGCCGCCGAGGTCGTCGCGGGGCTTGCCGTCGAGCTTGTCGAGGCCCTCGCGGGCCTTGGCCGCGCCCTTGACGATCTTGTCGCCGTGCTTGCCGCCGGTCTTCTTGCGGTCGAAGTCCTGGGCGGCCTGCGTGGCCTTCGTGATGCCCTGGTCGATCTTGTCGCCGTGCTTGTCGACGGCCTGGCTCAGCTTCTTCTTCGCGTCGTCGAGAAAGCCCATGGGGTGCCTCCTGGGGCAGGTGAAGTCGGGTGAGGTCCAGACTAGTGGGGTGCCCGAGCAGCTCCCCGTCGTCGCCGTCGTCGGGGCCACCGCGTCGGGCAAGAGCGCGCTGGCGCTGGCCCTGGCCGAGCGGCTGGGTGGCGAGGTCGTCAACACCGACGCGATGCAGCTCTACCGCGGCATGGACATCGGCACCGCCAAGCTGCCCGAGGCCGAGCGGCGCGGCGTCCCCCACCACCTGCTCGACGTCCTCGAGGTCACCGAGGCGGCCAGCGTCGCGGAGTTCCAGCGGTGGGCGCGCGCCGCGATCGACGACTGCCGGACCCGCGGCGTGGTGCCCGTGCTGGTGGGTGGCTCGGCGCTCTACACCCGCGCGGTGCTCGACCGCTTCGACTTCCCCGGCACCGACCCCGACCTGCGCGCCCGGCTCGAGGCCGAGCTGGCCGAGGGCGGGGCGGCGGCGCTGCACGAGCGGCTGCGCGCCGTCGACCCCGAGGCGGCCGCCCAGGTGCTCCCCAGCAACGGCCGCCGCGTCGTCCGGGCGCTCGAGGTCGTCGAGCTGACCGGACGCCCCTTCTCGGCGTCGCTCCCACGCCTGGAGTACGCCGTCACGGGGGCGGTGCAGATCGGCGTCGACATCGACCGCCCCACGCTCGACGCGCGCATCGCCCGACGCGTCGACCTGATGTGGGAGCAGGGCCTGGTCGAGGAGGTACGCCGCCTGGCCGCCGCCGGCCTGCGCGAGGGGCGCACCGCGCAGCGGGCGCTGGGCTACCGCCAGGTGCTCGGGCTGCTCGACGGCGAGCTCACCGACGCCGAGGCCCGCGAGCAGACGGTCGTCGGCACCCGGCGCTTCGCGCGGCGGCAGGACAGCTGGTTCCGCAAGGACCCCCGGGTGACGTGGCTCCCGCACGACGACCCCGACCTCGTCGGGCGGGCGCTCAGCGCGTCTCGGTGAGCTGGTCGAGCGCGCGCGGCAGGTCGCGCATCCGCAGCAGCGGCGAGAGCACGACGAAGGCGGCGGCGACGACCTCGCCGACCAGGGCGATCCAGAAGACCGCGCGGGCGCCGTACGCCTCGCCGAGGAGCCCGGCCGTCAGGGCGCCGATCGGCATCACCCCCCAGACGCAGAAGCGGATGGAGGCGTTCATGCGGCCGAGCAGGGGTCGCGGGCACAGCCGCTGGCGAAAGCTGACCTGGGCGACGTTGTAGACGACGACGCCGAAGGTGAGGAAGAGGCTGGAGGCGACGACGGCGACCATCGGGGGGATCACGGTGCCGGCCAGGGGCATGAAGACGCCGGCGGGGATCAGGGCGAGCGCCGAGAGCGGGATGATGCGACCCTCGCCGACCCAGCGGGTCAGTGCCGGGGTGGCCAGGGCGCCGAGCAGGCCGCCCCCGGCGCCCAGGCCCATCGCGAGCCCGAGCTGGGCCTCGCTCAGGCCGAGCTCGCGCAGCGCGAAGAGCACCAGCAGCGTGCCCGTCATGGAGGAGAAGAGGTTGCTGGTCGCGGTGCAGGCCGTGATCCGCCACAGCAGCGGGTGGCCGAAGACGAAGGCGAGCCCCTCGCGCACCTCGACGCGCAGCGGGCGCCTGTCCTCGCGGGACGGGGGCTCCGCGACGTGCCGGATCCGGCCGATCCACCACGCCGAGGCCAGGAAGCCCAGCGCGTTGACGAGCGAGGTCAGGGGAGCACCGACGAGCCGGATCAGCCCGCCGCCGAGACCCGGGCCGCCGATCATCGCCACCGACTGCACGGCCTGGAGCTTGGCGTTGCCCTCGCCGATGTCGTCGGGCTCGACGATCTCGGGCAGGTAGCTCTGGTAGGCGACGTCGAAGAAGACCGACGCGTTGCCGATCACCAGTGAGACCAGGAGCAGCTGCGGGAAGGTGAGCACGTCCCACCACCACGCGAGCGGCAGGCTGAGCAGCGCCGCCGCGCGGACCAGGTCGGCCGTGACGAGCACCCGCTGCTTGCGCCACCGGTCGACCCAGACGCCCGCAGGGCGGGCGCTGAGCAGGAAGGCGAGGAACTCCGCGGTCCCGAGCAGGCCCATCTCGAGCTCGCCGGCGTCGAGCAGGCGCACCGCCGTCACGGGGATGGCCAGGGTGGAGAGCTGGGTGCCCACCTGGGCGAAGACGTCGGCGCAGAAGAGCTGCCGGAAGTCGTGGTGGCGCAGCAGGCTGGTTCGGCGCTGGCGGGTGGGGGTCACCGGAGCATCGTGCGTCACTGATTGGGAAAGGTCAATCAGTTAGTCTCGGCGCATGCCGCCGACCCCGCACCCGGAGCCCGCGCCCTACGGGCCGCTCCCCGTCGGCAGCGGCCGTCAGGCCTGGGCGCGCCGCGACGCCGACGAGGCGGAGCGCCGGGCCCTGTCCTCGCCGCTGCGGCTGCGCATGCTGCGACTGGCGCTGCACGAGCCGCGGACCAACAAGGAGCTCGCCGAGGCGCTGGGGATCAACCCCGCCTCGTCGCTGCACCACGTGCGCACGCTCGTCGACACCGGCTTCCTCGTCGAGCAGGAGGCCCGCCGCGGACGACGCGGCGCCCGCGAGCGGCCCTACCTCGCCTCCGGCAAGAGCTTCTACCTCTCGATGCACGACGAGTCCGTCGACGGCCAGGACCTCGTCCTGACGACCTTCCTGCAGGACGTCGCCGGCCTCGCCCCCGGCGCGCTCGACAGCTCGCGCCTCGGCTTCCGGCTCTCCGCCGCCGACCGCGAGGAGGTCGTGGGGCGGCTGCACGACCTGCTCACCGAGATCGCCTCGATGCCGAGCGATCCCGACGGCGAGCCGTGGAGCCTCTACCTCGGGCTGCACCCCGAGCGGCCGCCCACGACCTAGGCTCGCTCCGTGCACGCATGGACCGAGGTGACCGACGTCGAGGAGCTCGAGGCGATCGTCGGGCGGCCCAGCCCCCCGGCCCGCGACAAGGTCCGCTCCCGGTTGAGCGACCTCGACGTCGACTGGCTCCGGGCGGCGCCCTTCTGCGTGCTGGCCACCGCCTCCGGCGACGGGTGCGACGCCTCACCGAAGGGCGACCCCGCGGGACGCCTGGTCCACGTGCTCGACCAGCAGACCCTCGCCATCGCCGAGCGGCCCGGCAACCGTCGTGTCGACGGCTACCGCAACGTGCTGGACAACCCCCACGTCGGCCTGCTCTTCCTGATCCCCGGCCGCGGCGACACGCTCCGCGTCAACGGCCGGGCGAGGCTGGTGCGCGACGCGCCCTTCTTCGAGGAGATGACTGTCAAGGGTCACCGGCCGGTGCTGGCGCTGGTGGTCGAGGTGAGCGAGGTCTTCCACCACTGCGCGAAGGCCTTCCTGCGCTCGGGGCTGTGGGACCCCGAGACGTGGGACCCCGAGGCGGTCGTGCCGCGTCGCGCCGTCATCGCGCAGCGCCTGGAGCGCAAGGGGGAGACGGTGGAGGAGCTCGACCGCTACTACGCCGGCCCGTCCTACTCCGCCGGGCTCTACGGGTAGGTTCCGGCCCGTGGCTGATTACGCGTTCGTCAAGGGGCACGGCACCGAGAACGACTTCGTGCTGCTGCCCGACGCCCAGGGTCGCCGGGAGCTGACGGCCGAGCTGGCGGCGGCGCTGTGCGACCGCCGCGCCGGCATCGGCGCCGACGGCGTGATCCGGGTCGTCCGCACCGACGCGACCGACGACCCGGCCGCGGTCGCCGCGCGCGGCGAGGCGCGGTGGTTCATGGACTACCGCAACGCCGACGGCACCCTCAGCGAGATGTGCGGCAACGGCATCCGGGTGCTGGGCCACTACCTGGCCACCCACGCCGACGTCGACCCGCGCGACCCGCTCCCGATCGCGACGCGCGGGGGCACCAAGGTGCTGACCTTCGACGCCGGTCCCGACGGCACCCGGGTCACCGTCGACATGGGCGAGCCGGAGCTGCACCCCGACACGACCGTCACCGTGGGGGAGCGGTCGTGGACCGCCCGTCACGTCAGCACGGGCAACCCGCACGCGGTGGCGTTCCTCGACGAGCACGACGACCTCGACGCGCTCGACCTCACCTCCGCGCCCGGCCACGACGCCGCGGTCTACCCCGACGGCGTCAACGTCGAGCTGGTGCGCCGCGTGGGCGAGGCCCACGTCGCGATGCGCGTGCACGAGCGCGGCTCGGGGGAGACCCGCTCCTGCGGCACCGGCGCCTGCGCGGTCGCGGTCGCGGCGATGGCGGCCGACGGCGCCGAGCGGGGCACGGCGTACACCGTCGACCTGCCGGGGGGCACGCTCACCGTGGTGTGGACCGAGGCCGGCCGGGTGCTGCTCACCGGTCCGGCGGTCCTGGTCGCCGAGGGGATGACCGACCTGGGCTCGTAGCGGGCTCGTGGAGGGCTCGTACAGTTCTCGGCCATGGACATCCGTGGAGCCTCCGCCCTCGTCACCGGCGCCGCCTCGGGCATCGGCGCCGCCGTCGCCCGCCGCCTCGGAGCCCTGGGCGTGCACGTCGTCGTCGCCGACCTCAACGCTGACGCCGGCCAGGCGGTCGCCGAGGAGGTCGGTGGCGTCTTCACCCCCGTCGACGTGACCCGGACCGAGCAGATCGTCGCCGCCGTCGAGGAGGCCGAGCGCCTCGGCCCGCTGCGGGTCATGGTCAACTCCGCCGGCATCGGCTGGGCGCAGCGCACCGTCGGGCGCGACGGCAGCTTCGCCTCGGCCGCCGACCTCGACGCCTTCCGCAAGGTCGTCGCGATCAACCTCGTGGGCACCTTCGACTGCGTCCGGCTCGGCGCGACCGCGATGTCGCGCCTGGAGCCCACCGAGAGCGGCGAGCGCGGCGCGATCGTCAACCTGGCCAGCGTGGCGGCCTTCGACGGCCAGATCGGGCAGGCGGCGTACTCCGCGTCCAAGGGCGGCGTCGTGGGCATGACCCTGCCGGTCGCGCGCGACCTCGCCGCCTCCGCGATCCGGCTCAACACCGTCGCCCCCGGCCTGATCGACACCCCGATCTACGGCGAGGGCGAGGCGGCCGAGCAGTTCAAGGCCAGGCTCGGGGAGAGCGTGCTCTTCCCCCGGCGGCTCGGTGCGCCCGACGAGCTGGCCAGCATGGTGGTGGAGTGCCTGACCAACTCCTACATGAACGGCGAGACCGTGCGCGTCGACGGTGGCATCCGGATGCCCCCGAAGTGACGGCCGGCGTCCGCGGTTGTTCACCCCGGGGTCTTGTGGCGGTAACCGCGCGCTGGTGTCCTGGGAGGCATGACCTCTCGGGAGCCAGCCCTCAGCCGTCGCCACCTCCTCGCCGGGTCCGCCGGCGTGATCGCCGCCGCGAGCGTGCCGTCGTACGCCGCGGCGCGCGGCGTGCCCGGCCAGCTGCGCGACCGGCTCGCGCTGACCGACGGGGTGCAGAGCGGCGAGGTCACCAGCCGCTCGGCGGTGCTGTGGGCCCGCTCGTCGGGCGAGGGACGGCTGGTCGCCCGGGTGGGCACCGGACGCCGCTCGCGCGTCGTCCGCGGGCCGTGGGCCACGCCCGACTCCGACCACACCGCGCGGCTGGAGCTGCAGGGGCTCGCTCCCGGCCGGGAGTACGACGCCGCGCTGTGGTTCGAGTCCGCTGACGGCACCCGGGGCGAGGTCGACGTGCTGCGCTTCCGCACCGCCGACACCCGCCCGCGGCCGACCAGCTTCGTGTGGACCGGCGACACCGCCGGGCAGGGCTGGGGGATCAACCCCGACCTCGGCGGCATGACGGCGTACGCCGCGATGCACGCCACGCGTCCGGACTTCTTCGTGCACGCGGGAGACACCGTCTACTCCGACGGCCCGATCGCCCCGACGGTGACCGAGCCCGACGGGCAGGTGTGGCGCAACGAGGTGCGCTTCGGGGTGGAGAAGGTGGCCGAGACGCTGCGGGAGTTCCGCGGCCGGCACCGCTACAACCTCTCCGACCGCCACGTGCGGCGCTTCTACGCCGACACCCCCGTGCTGGCGCAGTGGGACGACCACGAGACGGTCAACAACTGGTGGCCCGGCGAGGTCATCGACGACGAGCGCTACACCGAGCGTCGCGTCGACGTGCTGGCCGCCCGGGCACGCCGGGCGTGGCACGAGTACCAGCCGGTCTCGCTCGACACCCGTCGTGGCCGCGGCCGCACCGGCTTCGCGGAGTCGCGGATCTACCGCAAGGTCGAGCGCGGCCACCACCTCGACGTCTTCTGCCTCGACATGCGCACCTTCAAGGGGGAGAACACGCCCAACCTGGAGCGGCGGCGCACCCCGGTGCTGGGGCGCGAGCAGGCCGAGTGGCTGGTGCGTGAGGTACGCCGCTCGCGGGCGACCTGGAAGGTGATCAGCGCCGACCTGCCGCTGGGCCTCGTCGTCCCCGACGGCACCGACCAGGAGGGCGTCTCCAACGGTGACCCCGGGCGGCCGCTGGGGCGCGAGCGCGAGCTCGCCGCCGTGCTGCGAGGACTGCGCGGGGTGCCGGGGGTGCTGTGGATCACCGCCGACGTGCACTACTGCGCGGCCCACCACTACAGCCCCGAGCGGGCGGCCGTCACCGACTTCGACCCCTTCTGGGAGATCGTGGCGGGGCCGATCAACGCCGGCACCTTCGGTCCGAGCGCGCTCGACACGACCTTCGGGCCGCGGCAGGTCTTCGCCCGGGCGGCCGACTACCCCAACCAGTCGCCGCGGGGCGGCCACCAGTTCTTCGGCCACGTCGACGTCGCGCGCGACGGCCTGCTCACCGCGTCGCTGCGCAACACCGCCGGCCGGGTGCTCTGGTCGCGGGAGCTCTCGCCCCGCTGACCGTCAGACGCCGTGCCGGGGGTTGCGGTCGGGGTCGGAGCGGTGCGGCTCCAGCGGCTCGTGCCGCTGCTCCTCGTCGCCCAGCTCGGTGGCGGCGTCGTCGTCGCGCTCGGTGACGGTGGGGGCGTGGTCGTAGGTCACCTCGGTCGGCTTGCCCCGGATCGCACCGGGGCGCTCGCTGCTCACGCCCATGCCACCCTCGGCGCCGCCGGAGAGGCCCTCGGCGCTGTCGGCGTTGGGGTCGGACTCCTCGACTCCGGTGTGCGGGGTCTCGCTCATGGTGACTGCTCCGCTCCTCTGGGTGGGGCTACTGGGACGGCTGCTCGGTGGAGGCCTCGGCGTTCTCGCGCTGCTCCTCGGTCTCCTCCGAGCCGGTGTCGGGGTCGGGCTGCTCGTCCTCGAGGTCGATGGTGCCGCCGTGCTGGTCCTCGACGGAGTCGGCGGCCGTGGCGCCGGCGCCGGTGTCGCCCGCGGCGACGCCCCCGCTCGCGTCCTGGCGCTGCGGGCCACCGGGGGGCGTGGGCGCGTCGTCGCCCTCCTCCTGCGGTGACGCGGGGCCGGGCTTGGTCTCGCTCATGCTCCGGCGCGTACCCGGGTCGGTCGCGAGGAAACCGTTGAGGCTGTCGGTGGAGAGGGCTTGACTGGCGACCTGTGCCGTTA
>JBQGFI010000254.1:0-1622 GCA_052040065.1 Marmoricola sp. | reverse complement strand
CCGCGAAGACCACCTCGTTCACCGTCGGTGGCGCCGAGGGCTACATGACCTCGGGTGCCCACGACGACGGCGAGCTCGGCGAGATCTTCCTCAAGCTCGGCAAGCAGGGCTCGACCCTGGCCGGCGTGATGGACGCCTTCTCGATCGCGGTCAGCATCGGGCTGCAGTACGGCGTGCCGCTGGAGACCTACGTCTCGAAGTTCACCAACCTGCGCTTCGAGCCGGCCGGCATGACCGACGACCCGGACGTGCGGATGAGCCAGTCGATCATGGACTACATCTTCCGCCGCCTCGCGCTGGACTACCTGTCCTTCGACGAGCGCTCCATGCTCGGCATCTACTCCGCCGAGGAGCGCCAGCGCCACCTCGAGACCGGCTCCTACGAGCCCCTCGAGGAGACCGGGTCCGCCAGCGAGCTCACCGCGTCGTCGGCCGCTCCTGCGGCCCCCGCCGCACAGCCCGAGACCGCCGAGGTCGTGGAGCAGAAGGCCAAGCCCGCCCCGGGTGACGCCCACACCTCCGCGGAGCTGCTGGAGAAGATCACCGGCACCGCCATCGACTCGCCGCTCTGCATGACCTGCGGCACCAAGATGCGCCCCGCCGGCTCCTGCTACGTCTGCGAGGGCTGCGGCAGCACCAGCGGCTGCAGCTGAGCCTGGTCCCGACGGCCCCCGACGCTCCGGCGTGGGGGGCCGTCGGCGTCCTCTGGTCGGAGAGCGCGACGAGTCCCTGCGGTCAGGCGGCGAGGTCGTCGGGGGCGACCGGCATGACCGCCACGTCGTCGGCCACGTGCACGGGGTGGCAGACGACGCCCGCCTCCCGGCACGCGCCCAGCACGTCGGCGGCGAAGCGGCGGTCCTCCTGCGAGAGCCCGGAGCGGCCCGGCCGGCTCAGGAGCAGCGCGAAGCCGAGCGCCCCGCCCGCCTCGCCGGTGAGGTGGCGCAGCGCGTCGACGAGCGCCGCCACCTCCTCCGACGACGGCACGTGACGGTCGCCGGGGTCGCCGATCCGGCTCAGGTGCGGGATCGGCCTGCCGTCCTCGTCGACGGCGCACAGCCACACGGTCGTCGAGGAGAAGCCCAGGGGCCGCATGAGCAGCTCCCACAGGCGCTGGACGTCGGACTGGGTGCGGAGCCTGAGCCGCGCGAGCTCGTCGCTGAGTTCATCCATGCCGTCACCCTGACGCCGATCAGGACGTGCCGGCCCGTTGTCCACAGGCGGATTCCGAGCGGGGGGAGCAGGCGGCTCACGGTCGCCTGCGCGACCTGTCCGACCAACCGGGGTTGGCGCGTGGGCGGCGGGCCCTTCGAGGCTCGCTGCGCTCGCACCTCAGGGACCCGAAGGTCCCGGGTGGTCGAGGACGCCGCGCAAACCAGCCGGGTGGTCGAGGAAGGCGCGCAGCGCCTGTCTCGAGACCCGGTGAGCCGCGCGGAATGGCGCGCGGGTGCGGGGGTCTCGAGACGGTTGCTGCGCAACCTCCTCGACCACCCCGGGGCGGCGCGTGGGCGGCGGGCCCTTCGAGGCTCGCTGCGCTCACACCTCAGGGACCCGGTGGTCCCGGGTGGTCGAGGACGCCGCGCAAACCATCCGGGTGGTCGAGGAAGGCGCGCCAGCGCCTGTCT
>JBQGFI010000253.1:0-2876 GCA_052040065.1 Marmoricola sp. | reverse complement strand
TCTCCAGCAGCTCCTCGTTCGTCAGACTCATCGTTCCCTCACTTGAATACGTATTCAGAGTGTGCAAATTCATGCTACGTGACCGCGAGCACACCCGGCAAGAGCCGCGTGACCCCTCGGCCGACCTAGTCGTCCCGGTGTCCGCGCACCTCCGGCCAGAGCTCGCCGAGACCGCGCAGGACGTGGGTGGGCTGCCGCTCGGCAGCCACCTCCTGCAGCATCGAGGTGCTGGTCTCGCCGGTGAGCACGAGCGCCGAGTCGACGCCGGCGTCGAGCGCCATCGCGATGTCGGTGTAGAGCCGGTCGCCGACCATCAGGCACTCCGAGGCGGGCAGCCCGAGCACCCGCAGCGCGGCGTGCAGCATCACCGGCGACGGCTTGCCGACGTTGACCTCGCAGGTCGCCCCGGTGCTGGCCTCGATCGCCGCGACGATCGCGGCGGCGTCCGGCTCCCCCCGACCGCCCGGCATCGGGCAGTAGGCATCGGGGTTGGTCGTGACCAGCCGGGCGCGCCCGTGCTGCCAGATGGCGTCGAAGGCGACCTGCAGCTTGGCGTAGTCGAAGCCGCGGTCGTAGCTGGCCACCACGACGTCGACCTCGGAGGCCTTCGTGGTGGTGCGGATGCCGGCCTCGACGATCGCGCGCTGCAGCGGCGGCTCGCCGATCACGAAGACCGAGGCGCCGGGCGCCTCGCGGCGCAGCCAGTCGACCATCGTCACCACGGGGTTGACCACGTGGCTCGGCGCGGTGGGGAGGCCGAGGCGGGTGAGCTTCTCGGCGTACATCCGGGGGTCGCGGGTCGGGTTGTTGGAGAGGAACAGCGTCTGGCGCCCCGCCTCCCGCAGCCGGGTGATCACCTCGCCGGCCCCGGGGAGCAGCTCGTCGCCGAGGTAGACGGTGCCGTCGAGGTCGAGCAGGTAGCCCTCGTAGAGCCGCGGTGGCGCGGCGGTGCAGGTGCTCACGAGGTCACCGCCGCGAGCCGGGCGAAGAGCTCCCGGTTGGCCGGGTAGACGTCGCGGTAGACCTGGTAGAGCCGGTCGTAGGTCGGCACCCGCGCGTCGTCGGGCTCGTAGGCGCAGGCCGTGCCGCTCATCGCCTCGGCGGCGGCCGACACGCTCTCGTGGACGCCGGCGGCGGTGGCCGCCAGCATCCCGCTGCCGAGGCAGGTGCTCTCCGGCTCACGCACGACGGTGACCCGGCGCTGCATGACGTCGGCGATGATCTGGCACCACACCGCGCTGCGCGACCCGCCCCCGAGCACGATGACGTCGGTGACCGGCTCGCCCAGCGCGTACTCCGCGCCGTCGGTGAGCATCCGCTGCTCGAAGGCGATCCCCTCCAGGAGCGCGCGGTAGACGTGCGACTTGCCGTGCACGCCGGTGAGCCCGAGCAGGATGCCGCGGGCGTGGTGGTCCCAGTACGGCGTCAGCGCGCCCGCCCAGTAGGGCAGGGCCAGCAGGCCCTCCGACCCCGGGGGCAGCTGTGCGGCCGCCGTCTCGAGCACCTGCTCGGGAGTGAGGTCGAGGCCGAGCGCGCGGGTGTCGACGCCGGAGAACTTCTCCACGAACCAGTTGAGGTTGAAGGTGCCGCCGCCCAGGAAGGTCTCCAGGGTGTAGGCGCCCGGGACCGCGGCCGCGAGCGTGCGGTACTCCCGGCCGTAGGAGTAGGTCTCGCTGAAGGTGCCCGAGACGATCCCCGAGCCGAGGTTGAGGTAGGCGCGGCCGGGCGTGACCGCCCCGGTGCCGAGCTGGGCCGACTGGCCGTCACCCACGCCCGCGACCACGAGCAGACCGGGAGGCAGGCCCAGCTGGGTGCAGACGTCGTCGCGCACGGTGCCGAGCACGCTGCCGGGCGCCCGCAGCTCGCTGAGCCGGGACCGGTCGAGCCCCACGGCGCGGAGCAGGTCGTCGCTGTAGTCGAAGGTGGCCATGTCGACCAGGCCCATCGGGTCGGCGCTGGCCCACGACGTCGTCCACTCACCGGTCAGCCGGTGCACCAGGAAGCCCGCGACGTCGACCACCTTGCCGACGCGGTCGAGGGTCTCCGGCTCGTGCTCGGCCAGCCACAGCAGCTTGTACCAGGCGGGCGTCGGGTTCGGTGGCTTGCCGGTGATCCGGTGCACCTCCTCGGTGCCGTGCTTCTCGACCTCGGCCGTGGCGCGGGTGTCGAGCCACAGCATCGCGGGCCGCAGCGGCTTGCCCGCGGCGTCGAGGCAGACGAACGACTCGCGCTGGTGGGTGATGCAGATGGCCGCGATGCGCGAGGTGTCGACGGTCTGCACGGCGCGCCGCACGGCGGCCGAGGTGGCGCTCCACCAGTCCTCGGCGTTCTGCTCCCCCCAGCCCGGCCGGGGCTGGAGCGTCTCGAAGGTGCTGCGCGCCTCGGACAGCGCCCGCCCGTCGCTGCTCCACACGACGGCCTTCGCCGCGGTGGTCGAGCAGTCGACGCCGATCACGTAGTCGCGCGTCATCGACCCCCACCTCCCACCAGCTGGTCGTCGGTCACGGCGGCGACGCGCTCGAGGACCTCCTGCACGTCGGTGTCGGTCCACCACCCCAGCAGCGTCAGCAGGTCGACGACGGTGAAGCGGTTGCGCATCAGGGCGCAGTGGCTGACCGCCCACCGCGCGAGCTCGGGACCGACCACGGGATCGAGGTCGGCGAAGGTCGCGGCGGCGCCGGCGTCGCGCAGGCTGGCGGCGATCTCGGCACTCGGGCGGACCAGCGCGCGCAGCTCGGGCTCGTGGTCGGACCAGGTCGCCAGGAGGGCGTCGACCTCCTCACGGCGCGCGCGGACGACGTCGAGCTTGGCGCCGTAGTCACGCCAGCACTCCTGCGCCACCTGACCGCCGCCCATGGCGCCGAAGGCCGCGAAGA
>JBQGFI010000252.1:0-8557 GCA_052040065.1 Marmoricola sp. | reverse complement strand
TCGCTGTCGAGCGAGGGCTCCACCCCGTCGGGGAGGTTGTGCGCCGCGAAGGTGGCCAGGGCGATCTCGGCGATGCCGAGGCCCTGGTCGGTGCCCTTGACGCTGAAGCGACCGGCGGAGAACTCGATGTCGGAGACGTCGGCCTCGAGCAGGTGCGCCGCGATCGGCTTGGCCTTCTCGATCACCTTGTCGGTCGCCTTGACCAGCGCCTCGCCACCGACGACGAGCGAGCGCGAGCCGTAGGTGTCGAGGCCCTTCGAGGCGATCTGCGTGTCACCGTGCAGCACCTCGACGTCCTCGAACGGCACGCCCAGCTGGTCGGCGACGATCTGGCTGAACGCCGTCTCGTGGCCCTGGCCGTGGGCGCTGGCGCCGGTGACGATCTCGACCTTGCCGGTCGCGAGCATCCGCACGCTCGCGTGCTCCCAGCCGCCCGCGCCGTAGTCGAGCGAGCCGAGCACCCGGCTGGGCGCCAGGCCGCACATCTCGGTGAAGGTCGAGATGCCGATGCCGAGCTGCACCGGGTCGCCGCTCTCGCGGCGCTGCTGCTGCTCGGCGCGCAGGGCGTCGTAGCCGAAGCTCTCCTTGGCCATGCGCGTGGCCTCCTCGTAGTTGCCGGAGTCGTACTCCAGTCCGGCCACCGTGGTGAAGGGGAACTCCTCGTGCTTGATCCAGTTCTGCTCGCGCAGCTCCAGCGGCTCGCGCCCGAGCTCGAGGGCGAGCTCGTCCATGATCCGCTCGATGCCGAAGGTGGCCTCGGGCCGGCCGGCGCCGCGGTAGGCGTCGGTCCAGGTCTTGTTGGTGAGGACCGTCTGGCAGGCGAAGTGGTAGGCCGGGAACTTGTAGATCGAGTTGAACATGAAGGCCCCGAGCACCGGGACGCCGCCGCCGACGATGGCCACGTGGGAGCCGAGGTCGGCCAGCAGCTCGACCTTCAGACCGGTCACCGTGCCGTCCTTCTCGGCGGCCAGCGTGAGCTTCTGCCACTGGTCGCGCCCGTGGTGCGCGGCCATCAGCGACTCCGAGCGGGTCTCGGTGTACTTCACCGGCTTCATCAGCTGCCGGGCGATCCACCAGGCCATCCACTCCTCGGGGGTCACCTGGAGCTTGCCGCCGAAGCCGCCGCCCACGTCGGGGGCGATCACGCGGATCTTCGACTCCGGGACGCCGGTGGTGGCGGCCAGCAGGAACCGCAGGATGTGCGGGATCTGGGTGGCCGACCACATCGTCATCTGCTCACCGGTCGGGTCGACGACCACCGAGCGCGGCTCCATGAAGGCGGGGATCAGGCGCTGCTGGCGGAACTCGCGCTCCACCACCACGCCGGTCTCGCGGGCCTTCGCGATCGCCTCCTCGACGTCGCCACCGGTGCCGGCCTCCTTGGAGTCGAAGACCCACAGGGCGCTCTTGTTGGTGCCCAGGTGCGGGTGGGCCAGGACCTTGTCGGCCGCGGCCTCCTTGAGGTCCAGCGCGGCGGGCAGCTCCTCGTAGTCGACGTCGACCAGCTCGGCCGCGTCGCGGGCCTCGGCGGCCGAGCGCGCGACCACCACCGCCACGACCTCGCCGGCGAAGCTGACCCGGTCGGAGGGCAGCGGCGGGTGGTCGGGGGTGACCTGGTCGGGGGTGATCGGCCAGGCGTTGATGAGCACGCCCGCCGACTCGTCGAGGTCCTTGCCCGTGTAGACCGCCACCACGTTGGGGGCGGCCGCCGCCTCCGAGGTGTCGATCGCGGTGATGGTGGCGTGCGCGAAGGGGCTGCGCACCATCGCCATGTGCAGCATCCCGGGCAGTGTGATGTTGTCGGTCCAGCGGGTGCGACCGGTGATCAGCCGCTGGTCCTCCTTGCGGCGACGGTCACGCCCGATCTCGCGGGCCGGCTCGGTCGAGGTCTCCTGGGTGGCAGTCATGGCTCAGACCTCGACCTTCTCGGTCTCGGCGGTCGCGGCGGGCGACCCGGCCTCGGCGTCGCCGGAGGTCCTGCCGGCGGCCGCGGTCTGCACGGCGCGCACGAGGTTGTGGTAGCCGGTGCAGCGGCAGAGGTTGCCCTCGATGCCGACGCGGATCTCCTCCTCGGAGGGGTCCGGGTTGTCCTTGAGCAGGTCGACCGACTGCATGATCATGCCGGGGGTGCAGAAGCCGCACTGCAGCGCGTGGCACTCGCGGAAGGCCTCCTGCACCGGGTGCAGCTGACCGCCCTCGGCGAGGCCCTCGATCGTCGTCACCTCGCTGCCGTCGGCCTGGACCGCCAGCACGTTGCACGACTTCACGCTGCGCCCGTCGAGGTGCACGGTGCAGGCGCCGCAGTTGCTGGTGTCGCACCCGATCACGGTGCCGGTCTTGCCGAGCTTCTCGCGCAGGTACTGCACGAGCAGCATGCGGGGTTCGACGTCGTCGGAGACCTTCGCCCCGTCGACCGTCAGCTGGATCTTCGTCATGTCGGCAACCACTCCTCGTCGAGTTGTGAGCAGGCGTCAGGGCTGTGACCGGGCTCACGCTAGGCAGCCTCGGTTGGCGGAAGGTTGGCGTCGTCCGGGCGGCCCCCGCCCCTCGGCCGGGGACCCGGCTCCGGCGCCCCGATAGCCTGTGGCGCATGCCCGCCGACGCCTCCACCGACCTGTCCGCGACGACGACCGCCTGGGGCCACGGCGTGGCCACGCTGGTCTCGGGCGGGCCCGCCGACGGCAGGGTGCTCGACGCCTGGTTCCCCTCGCCCCGGCTCGGCGAGCCCGACGGTTCGACCGCCCCGGAGTCGCTGACGGCGCTGGCGGGCGAGGACGCCGTACGCCGCGTCCGCACCGAGGTCGTGACCGTCGCCGTCGACCTGGCCACCCCGCCCGCCGACGCGACCGACGCCTACCTGCGGCTGCACCTGCTCTCGCACCGTCTGGTGCGCCCCCACGGCCTCGACGTGAGCGGCATCTTCGGCGTGCTGACCAACGTCGTGTGGACCAGCGCCGGCCCCTGCGCGGTCACCGACTTCGAGGAGGTCCGCGCCGCGCTCCGTGCGCGCGGCCCGGTGCAGGTCTTCGGCGTCGACAAGTTCCCGCGGATGACCGACTACGTGGTGCCGAGCGGCGTACGCATCGCCGATGCCGACCGCGTCCGGCTGGGCGCCCACCTCGCGTCCGGCACCACCGTGATGCACGAGGGCTTCGTCAACTTCCACGCCGGCACCCTGGGGGCCTCGATGGTCGAGGGCCGCATCAGCGCCGGCGTCGTGGTGGGCGACGGCACCGACATCGGCGGCAGCGCCTCGATCATGGGCACGCTCTCGGGCGGCGGCACCGAGGTGATCTCGCTCGGCGAGCGCTGCCTGCTCGGCGCCAACTCCGGCATCGGCATCTCGCTGGGCGACGACTGCGTCGTCGAGGCCGGCTGCTACGTCACCGCCGGCACCAAGGTCGCGGTGCACGAGCCGGGGGCCGAGCCCGTCACCGTCAAGGCCCGCGAGCTCTCCGGCACCTCGGGCGTGCTCTTCCGCCGCAACTCCGTCACCGGCGCGGTCGAGGCCGTGCCGCGCACCGGCGAGGGCATCGCCCTCAACGCCGTGCTGCACGCCAACTAGGGGCCGGCGTGGGAGGTCGCTTCGTCGGCGTCCTGCTCGTCGTCGTGCTGGCGGTCGTGGCGGGCGTGGGCGTCGCCGTGTGGCGCGGGCACGTCGACGTGCCGCTGCTCAGCGGGTGCACCACCGAGCTCGACGGCCTCACCGTCGACCTGTCGGTCGAGCAGGCCGAGAACGCCGCGCTGATCGCCGCCGTGGGCGTGCAGCGCGGGCTGCCCGCGCGGGCCGTCTCGATCGCGCTGGCGACCGCCTACCAGGAGAGCAAGATCCGCAACATCGACTACGGCGACCGCGACTCCCTGGGCCTCTTCCAGCAGCGCCCGTCGCAGGGCTGGGGCACCGAGGCGCAGATCATGGACGCCCGCTACGCCATCGACGCGTTCTACGACGCCCTGGAGCAGGTCGACGGCTACGAGCAGATGCGCATCACCGAGGCCGCCCAGACGGTGCAGCGCTCCGGCTTCCCCGAGGCCTACGAGGACCACGCCGAGGACGCCCGCGCCCTGGCCTCCGTGCTCACCGGCTACTCCCCCGGCGGTCGCTTCGCCTGCACCGTCGGCTCCCCCGACACCTCCCAGCCCACCGGGCTGACCACGCTGCTGCGGGACGCCTACGGCGGCCTCGAGATCACCCCGGACGGCACCGACCTGGTCGTCGCCGTGCCCGACAGTGCCGCCGGGCAGCGGCTCGGCTGGTCGGTCGCGCAGTTCGCCGTCGCGCAGAGCGAGGCGTACGGCGTGGCAGGCGTCGACCACGCCGGTCGGCAGTGGCGCGCCGGCGGCGACTCGCGCGACGGCTGGACCGACGTCACCGGCGCCGAGCCCACCCCCACCACCTCGGTCCTCATCCGGATGGACTGACCTCGCCTCCGGGGCGGATGGGCGTCAGGTGGTGAGGCGGGAGACGGCGGCGGCGATGCGCTCGTCGGTCGCGGTGAGGGCGACGCGGACGTGCTGGGCGCCGGCGGCGCCGTAGAAGGCGCCGGGGGCGACCAGGATGCCGAGCCCGGCGAGGGCGGCGACGGTCTGCCAGCAGTCCTCGTCGCGGGTGCTCCACAGGTAGAGCGAGGCCTCGGAGTGGTCGACGCGGAAGCCGGCCGCCTCGAGCGCGCGGCGCAGCGTCGTGCGGCGGGCGGCGTAGCGCGCGTGCTGCTCGTCGGCGTGGGTGTCGTCGTCGAGGGCGGCGGCCATCGCGTGCTGCTGCGGCAGCGGCATCATCAGGCCGAGGTTCTTGCGCACGGCGAGCAGCTCGCCGACGACGGCCGGGTCGCCGGCGACGAAGGCGCAGCGGTAGCCCGCGAGGTTGGACCGCTTGGACAGCGAGTGGATCGCCAGCAGCCCCTCGTGCGAGCCGCCGCAGACGTCGGGGTGCAGCACCGAGACGGGCTCGGCCTCCCAGGCGCACTCGACGTAGCACTCGTCGCTGCCCAGGAGCACGCCGCGCTCGCGGCACCAGTCGACCACCTTGCGCAGGTGGTCGGGCGGCAGCACCCGACCCGTGGGGTTGGAGGGCGAGTTGAGGTAGAGCAGCGCCGGGGTGCGGGGACCGGTCGCCGTGAGGGAGTCGGACGCGAGCGTGTCGGCCCCGGCGAGCCGCGCCCCCACCTCGTACGTCGGGTAGGCCACCGCCGGGTGCACCACGAGGTCGCCCGGGCCGAGCCCGAGGAAGGTGGGCAGCCCGGCGATCAGCTCCTTGGAGCCGATCACCGGCAGCACGCCGCGCTCGACGTCGAGGCCGGTCACCCCGTGGCGGCGCGCCAGCCAGTCGACCGCCGCCCGGCGGGTCTCGGCCAGGCCGAGCGTCGTGGGGTAGCCGGGAGCGTCGGTCGCGTCACGCAGCGCCTGCTGCACCACGGCGGGCGTCGGGTCGACCGGCGTGCCGATCGAGAGGTCGACGAGACCGTCGGGGTGCGCCTCCGCCTGCTCACGGAAGGGGACCAGCTTGTCCCACGGGAAGTCGGGCAGCCGGGAGCTGACGGGCTCGACCAAGGAGGACTACTCCTGGTTCTGCGGCGGCAGCTCGGCGACGAGCGGGTGGTCGTGGTCGATCTCGCCCATCTTCGCCGCGCCGCCCGGGGAGCCCAGGTCGTCGAAGAAGTGGACGTTGGCGTCGTAGTAGCCCTTCCACTCCTCCGGCGTGTCGTCCTCGTAGTAGATGGCCTCGACCGGGCACACCGGCTCGCAGGCGCCGCAGTCGACGCACTCGTCGGGGTGGATGTAGAGCATCCGCTTGCCCTCGTAGATGCAGTCGACAGGGCACTCGTCGACGCAGGCGCGGTCCTTGAGGTCGACGCAGGGCTGGGCGATGACGTAGGTCACCTGGTCCTCCTTCGAGGGGCGGTGCAGAGATCGGGGTCCGGATCCGGACCTGGCCCAGCCTAATATCCCCGGGTGACCGCGTCCGACCGACCCGCGCTGTCTGGACAGGTCGTCGGCCAGCGGGTCGTGGTGCGCCGTCTCGTCCGGGGCGAGACCGGACCCTCCGGTGGCCCCGCGATGACCGACGTGCTGGGGGTCTGCGAGTCGTGGCCGACCGACCCCGACGGCGAGGTCGTCGTACGACGCGAGCGCGGCGACGTGGTCCGGATCCCGCTGCGCGACGTCGTGGCGGGCAAGCCGGTGCCGCCCCGGCCGTCGCGGCACGACCGCCTCGGCGCGGAGGAGGCCGACCGGCTCGCGCACCCCGGGTGGCCGGCCCTGGAGGTCGAGCCCCTCGGCGACTGGCTGCTGCGGGCCTCGGAGGGCTACACCAACCGGGGCTGCTCCGCCCTCGCCCTCGGCACGCCGCCCGACGACGCCGCCCGCCGCGTCGAGGACTGGTACGCCGCCCGCGCGCTGCCGGCGCAGGCCCACGTGCTGCCCGGCTCCGAGGCGGATCGGGTGCTCCGCGACGCCGGCTGGACGGCGTACGAGCAGACCCTGCTGATGCTCGCCTCCCCCTCACGGGTGCGGCGACGGCTCCGCGGGCTCGGGGTGCCGCCCACGACGGTGCGGCTCGACGACCGGCTCGACGACGCCTGGCTGGCCACCGACGAGCGCACCGCGCGCCAAGAGGGGGTGGCGCGACGGGTGCTGGAGCGGCGCGAGGGGCAGAGCCGGGTCTGGTTCGCCACCGTGCGCGAGGAGGGCGTCGTCGTGGCCCGCGGCCGCGGGGTGGTGCACGGCGACTGGCTCGGGCTCGCCTCGCTGTGGACCCGCGAGGACCGGCGCGGCCGGGGGCTGGGTCGCGCGGTGGTGGCCGAGCTGCTGGCGGCCGGCACCGAGCTCGGCGCCACCACGGCGTACCTGCAGGTGGTGACGGGCCACGCTGGTGCGCGCCGGCTCTACCGCGAGGTGGGCTTCGAGGAGCACCACACCTACGACTACCTGCGCGCGCCGTGACGGCGACCCGCGAGGAGCAGCACCGCGCCGGCGGCGAGCAGCACGCCGCCGAGGGGCAGCAGCCCGCCTGACGGGCCGCCGGTGGCCGGGAGCACCCCGGTGCCCGACGAGGTGCCGGCGGACGGCGACGACGACGGCACGGGGCTGCTGCTCGCGGTCGGAGCGGGGCTCTGGCTCGGCCCGGCACTCGGGCTCCCGCTCGGATCGGCGCTCGGGCTCGGGGTGGTGGTCACCTGCTCCACCACGAAGCCGAGGTCGATCTCCCCACCCCCCGGCGGCACCACGACCGTCGCGGTCGCCGGCGAGACCGTGTAGCCGGCGGGCGGGGTCAGCGTGGCCTCGTAGGTGCCGGGCGTCACCGCGGGCAGCGTGACCTGTCCCTCGGCGTCGGAGACGACCGCCGGCAGCTCGACCGGGTCGTCCTCGGGACCGACCAGCACGAGCTCTGCCCCGGGGACGGGGCGGCCGTCGGCGTCCTCGACCACGCCGGTCACCTCGACGACCGCGACCGGCACCGGCTCGACGGCGAAGGCGAGGTCGGGGTCGTCCTCGGCCGCCGCCGCGACGGGCAGGACCGCGGACCCTCCCTCGACGAGCCGGCACCCGGCCGGCACGGTGTCGAGGCGGGCGGTGAGTCCGTCGCGCGCGCTGACGCCGGGGACCGACCAGGCACCGTCGGCGGCGGTCTCGACCTGCGCGAGCACGGTGTCGCCGTCGAGCAGGCTCACCGTGGCCCCGGCCACGTCGCAGCCCGCCCCCACGAGCGTGCCGGACACGGTGCGGGTCTGGCCGGCGAGCCAGGTCTGGTAGATCGGGAAGCCGGCGCGCCACCGGAACGCCACGGTGAGGCTCCGGACGGGCACGGTCGGGCGGAACCACCCGCTCGCGCCGGAGGTGTTGGCGGCCGCGGGGTTGCCCCGCAGCGTCGCCGCACCCGGGAGCCAGGTGGGCACGTCGGTCGGGTTGCCCGCGCAGAGCGTGCTCGGGCGCGGCGTGGTCGTGCACAGGTTGAAGGCGCCCTGGAAGCCGAGCTCGGCCACGTCGAGCGGCTGGCCGTCGACGCCGACGGCGCTCACGGTGGCCTCGTCGGCGTCGAGGTCGCCGAGCACGAGGCCCCACCCGGGGGCCGGTGGCTCGGAGAAGGTGTAGGTGGTCACGGCCGGGGAGTCGGCGGCGTTGGCCCGGGGTGACTGGTTGAGGTAGGCACGGTCGCGGCTGGAGCCGTAGGCCGCGCCGGGGGGCGACAGCGGCCCGAGCCAGGTGCTGGCGCCCGACACCACCGTCGTGGTGGCGGCGGTGGAGGTGACCTCGGCGACGGGTCCGCCCAGCCCGGGCAGCGCGACGGAGGTGGTGAAGGCGGTGGCGGTGCCCCCGACCGCGGACCAGTCGGCCCAGTCACCCTCGACCGCGGCGGAGGCGGGGGCGGCCGTCACGGCGCTCAGCAGCAGCACCGCGAGCGCGGCGGCGGACGATCGAGCGCGCATCTGTCACTGCTCCGTCCGCCGAGCCGTCAGGTGACGCCAGGCTAGAGCGCGACCGCGGGGCCGCGGAAGACCTCAGTCGTCGGCGTCGCGGCCGTCGCCGCCGCCACCATTGCCGTTGCCGCCACCGTTGT
>JBQGFI010000251.1:0-11201 GCA_052040065.1 Marmoricola sp. | reverse complement strand
CATCTCGAGGGGGATCTCTTGCGATTCACACGTCTCTTCGTCGCGCTCGTCGCGATCTTCACCGTCGGTCTGTCCGGCCTGATGACCTCGGCGCACGCCGCCGAGGGCGCGGCCGACCGGGCCAAGCCGAAGCACGTCGTCTCCTACCTGCAGAGCGGCGAGACCGCGCGCGACGGTGTCTTCTACACCAAGGGCCGGCTGACCAAGGCCAAGGGCCACGCCGTCTACCTGCAGGCCCGCACGGCCAAGAAGCCGACCTGGCGCACCGTGACCGGTGAGCGCTCGGCCCGCAGCAACGGCAAGTTCGGCATCACCTTCCGCGGCAAGTGCGGTGCGGCCTACCGCATCGTGATCAAGGAGAGCCCGAGCTACGCGCGCACCGAGATCCGCGTGGGCAAGGTCCGCTGCTACTGACCTCGCGCTGAGCTCCACCCAGCACCGCGAAGGGCCCCGTCCGCCGGACGGGGCCCTTCGTCGTCCCCGCCACGGGCCCCCACGGCCACCGCGATGACCCGGGTGGGCTCTGGCGGGTCATCCCCCGCGCGTAGTACAACGGGCTTGACGGCGTCGGGGGGCCCTGCCGTCCGCGGAGCCACGGAGGACGGGGGAGGTGAGCACCCTCTCCTGACTCGGTCATCCCCGCCGACCGCAACCGCGGCCCCGAGCCCGATGGGACCCGCACCATGGCACCGACGTCGCCCGCGCCGACCCCTCCCGCGCCGGACCCGCGCGCACCGATCCTGCGTCGACCGACGCTCCTCGCCGCGCTGCTGCCGCTGGTCGCGCTCGCCGCGCTGATCTCGGTCTCGATCACGCTCTTCGGCCTCGACGCGCTGGACGGTCCGATCCAGGTCGCGCTGGTGCTCTCCTGCGCCCTGGCCGCGCTGGTCGCGATGCGCCACGGACACGACTTCGCCGCCGTGCAGGAGGCGGGCCGCGGTGCCGTCTCGTCGGTCACCAGCGCGATCTTCATCCTGCTCGCGGTCGGCGCCCTGATCGGGGTGTGGAACCTCAGCGGCACCATCCCGACCCTGGTCTACTACGGCATCCAGGTGCTCTCACCGGGGTGGTACTACGCCGCCGCCGCGCTCATCTGCGCGGTGGTCGCCCTGAGCATCGGCAGCTCGTGGACCACGGTGGCGACCATCGGCGTCGGTCTCGTCGGCATCGCGGGGCTGCTCGACGTCTCCACCACGATCACGGCCGGAGCGGTGATCTCGGGGGCCTACCTGGGCGACAAGACCTCGCCGCTCTCCGAGACCACCATCCTGAGCGCCCAGATGGTCGACGTCGACGTCTACCGGCACATCAGGCACCAGGTCTGGACCTCGGTGCCGGCCTTCCTGGTCGCGCTGGTGGTCTTCGTGGTCCTCGGCGTCGTGGGTCCGCCGGCGAGCGGCTCCGGTGCACGCACGGACCTGGAGGAGCTCGACGCGATCTACCGCATCACGCCGTGGGCGCTGCTCCCGCTGCTGCTGCTCGTGGTGCTCTCGGCCCGCAAGGTGCCCGCGTCGCTGGCCCTGCTGGCCGCGACCCTGGCCGCCGGTGTGCTCGGCGCCTTCCTCCAGCCCGGTGTGTACGCCGACTTCGTCACCGGGGAGGGCAACGTCGCGGTGGAGTCGGTCAAGGCGGTGTGGTCGGCCATGGCCACCGGCTTCTCCCTCGACTCCGGTGTCGCCGACGTCGACCGACTGCTCTCGCGCGGCGGGATGGACAGCATGCTGCTCACCATCTGGCTGATCCTCGGTGCGGTCACCTTCGGCGCGATGCTCGCGGAGTTCGGACTGATCGCCCGGCTGGTGGATCCCCTCATCGAGGCGGCCCGCAGCACCGGCCGGCTCTACCTCACCGTCTTCGGCTTCGGCTTCGGTCTCAACGTCTTCGCCGGCGACCAGTACATCGCGCTGGTGCTGCCGACGCGCGTCTTCCGGGCGGAGTTCGCGCGGCGCGGCCTCGCGCCCACGAACCTCTCGCGGCTCGCCGCCGACAGCGGGACGGTGACCTCGCCGCTCGTGCCGTGGAACTCCTGCGGTGCCTTCATGGCGGCCACGCTGGGCGTGCCCACGCTGCTCTACGCCCCCTACGCCGTCTTCTGCTTCGCCAGCCCGGTGCTCAGCGTGCTGTACGGCGTCACCGGGTTCAGGGTGGAGCGCACCGCGCCCACCGGCACCGACCTCAGCGAGGAGAGCGCATGAGCACCGAGACGGAGGCGCGGTCGTCGGGTCCCGCCGTGGGCGGGATGAGTCTCCCGACGCTGACCGCGATGGTCGTCGGCGGCATGGTCGGCGCCGGCGTCTTCTCGCTGCCCGCACGCTTCGGCGTCGCCACGGGCGTCCTCGGGGCGCTGATCGCCTGGACCATCGCGGGCACCGGCATGCTGATGCTGGCCTTCGTCTTCCAGAACCTCGCGATGCGGCGGCCGGACCTCGACTCCGGCGTCTTCGCCTACGCCAAGGCGGGCTTCGGCGACTACGCCGGCTTCAACTCCGCGATCGGCTTCTGGGCCAGCACGGTGGCCGGCAACACCTTCTACTGGGTCTTCATCATGGCCACCTTCGGGGCCTTCTACGACGGCTTCGGCGACGGCGACACCCTGCTCGCAGTGGCGCTCTCGACCGTGGGCGTGTGGGTCTTCCACACCCTGATCGCGCGCGGCGTGCGGGACGCCGCGGTGATCAACCGGCTGGTGACCATCTTCAAGGTGCTGCCGATCCTCGTCTTCGTCCTGGTGCTCCTGGTCGGCTTCGACGCGGGGGTCTTCGCCGACAACTTCTTCGCCTACAGCGACCTCGGCACGATGACCGAGCAGGTCAAGAACACGATGATCATCACGACCTTCGTCTTCCTCGGCATCGAGGGCGCCAGCGTCTACTCCCGCTACGCCCGGCGACGCGAGGACGTCGGCCGCGCCACGGTGCTCGGCTTCCTCAGCGTGCTCTCGATCTTCGCCCTGGTCACCCTGTCCAGCTACGCCGTGCTGCCCCGCGAGCAGATCGCCGCGACCCGGCAGCCCTCGATGGTCGGCATCTTCGAGTCGGTGGTCGGCCCCTGGGGCGGCACCTTCATCAGCGTGGCCGTGGTCGTCTCGGTGCTCGGCGCCTACCTCGCCTGGACGCTGATGGCGGCCGAGGTGATGTACATGCCGGCGCGCAGCGACGACCTGCCGCGCTTCCTGGGCCGCGAGAACGCCGAGGGCACCCCCATCACCGCACTGGTGGTCACCTCCATCGCGGTCCAGTCGCTGCTGCTGGTGACGATGTTCGTCTCCGACGCGCTCAACTTCATGCTCGACCTGTGCACGAGCCTCTCGCTGGTGCCGTACTTCCTGGCCGCCGCCTACGCGCTCAAGCTGGCCCTCACCGGCGAGACCTACGAGGACGAGGATCCCGCCGTGCAGCGTCGGCAGGCGATCATCGCGGGCATCGCCACCGGCTACACGGCCTTCCTCTTCGTCGCCGCGGGCCTGCAGTTCCTGCTGCTCTCCACCGTCATCCTGGCGCCGCTCACGCTGCTCTACGTCAAGGCGCGCAGCGAGCAGGGCCGGCGGCTCTTCACCCCGACCGAGGCCGTGCTCTGCGCCGTCATCGTCGCCGGCGCGGTCGCCGGCGTCGCCGGCCTCGTGACCGGACGCATCTCCTTGTGACCCGCTCAGCGCACCACCGCGAAAGGACCCTCCATGACCACTCCCACGAACCCCTCGGCGACGTACGGCGTCCACTCGGAGGTCGGTCGGCTGCGCAAGGTGCTGGTGTGCTCGCCAGGGCTGGCGCACCGCCGGCTCACGCCGAGCAACAACCACGACCTGCTCTTCGACGACGTGATGTGGGTGGAGAACGCCCAGCGTGACCACGCCGACTTCGTCGACAAGCTCACCGAGCGCGGCGTCGAGGTGGTCGAGCTGCACGACGTGCTCGCGCAGACCCTCGAGGTGCCGGGGGCCCGCGATTGGGTGCTGGAGCGCAAGATCGAGCCCAACCACGTGGGCCTCGGCCTGGTCGACGGTACCCGCTCCTACCTGGAGTCGGTGTCGTCGCCGCAGCTCGCCGAGCTGCTCATCGGCGGCATGGCCACCCAGGACCTGCCCGAGGACTTCCGCTCGGCGCACGTCGCGATGGCCCGGGAGTCGACCGGGGCACGCGAGTACCTGCTGCCGCCGCTGCCCAACACGCTCTACACCCGCGACACCACCTGCTGGCTCTACGGCGGCCTGACCATGAACCCGCTCTACTGGCCGGCCCGCAAGGACGAGACGCTGCTCTACAAGGCGATCTACGACTTCCACCCCGACTTCGTGGGCTCCACGGTCTGGTGGGGCGACCCCGAGCAGGAGTGGGGCCAGGCGACCTTCGAGGGCGGCGACATCATGCCGGTCGGCAACGGTGTGGTGCTGATGGGCATGAGCGAGCGGACCTCACGCCAGGCCATCACCCAGGTGGCCGCAGCCCTCTTCGCCCAGGGCGGGGCCGAGCGGGTCGTCGTGGCCGGGATGCCGAAGCTGCGGGCCGCCATGCACCTCGACACGGTCTTCACCTTCGCCGACCGCGACGTGGTCACGCTCTACCCCACGATCATGGACGCCGTGCACACCTTCACGCTGCTGCCCTCCGACAAGGCGCCCGGCCTCGAGGTCGTCGACCACGGCGACGCGCGCTTCGTCGACGTCGTCGCGGCGTCGCTCGGGCTGGACTCGCTGCGCGTCATCGAGACGGGGGGCGACGTCTACCAGTCCGAGCGGCAGCAGTGGGACAGCGGCAACAACGCCGTCGCCCTGGAGCCCGGCGTCGTCTTCACCTACGACCGCAACACGCTCACCAACGCGCTGCTGCGCGAGGCCGGGATCGAGGTGATCACCATCGTCGGCGCCGAGCTCGGGCGTGGACGTGGCGGTGGCCACTGCATGACCTGCCCGATCATCCGCGAGCCGGTGGACTTCTGATGGGCCGGGCTCGCCGGTGACCGACCGGCTCCGACGGGTCGTGCGCTCGCTGCGCTACGACGTGGTCGGCCTGTGGCTCGGCACGGTGCTGGCCTTCCTCTCCTTCACCCCGTCGCTGCTGCCGCGGGGCTGGCTCTTCCAGGGGGTCGTCGCGGGCGCCAGCGCCGCCGCCGGGTACGGCGCGGCCGTCGCCCTCGCGGCGCTCGGGCGCGAGCTGCTCGACCGCGACCGGCGCGAGCCCTCGGCCCGGACCAGGCGCGCCTACCTCGTGGTGCTCGCCGTCGGTACGCCGGTCGCGCTGGTGGCGGGCGTGGTGTGGAACAGGCAGTCCAGCGAGCTGATCGGCGTCGAGCCGGTCAACCCCGCCCTCGTCGTGCTGACGCCGGTCGTCGCGGTGGTCACCTTCGCGGCGCTCGTCGGGCTGGGCCGGGCGCTGCGGGCGCTCTACCGGCGCACCTCGGCGTGGCTCGAGCGCCACACCAGCCACCGGGCCGCGCGTGCGATCGGCTTCACGCTCGTCGTGGTGCTTACCGCGGCGGTCTTCAGCGGGGTGCTGCTGCGCGCGGTCGTGGTGGTGATGGACCGCTCGGCCAGCGTCGGCGACCTGCTCACCGGGCCGGGCGTGGTGCAGCCCGAGACACCGCTGCGCTCGGGCAGCGCGGAGTCGCTCGTGGAGTGGGACGAGATGGGGCGGGAGGGGCGCAACTTCGTCGGTCGCGGCCCGGACGCCGACCGGATCTCCCGGCTCACCGGCGAGGACGCCCTGGAGCCGGTGCGGGTGTACGCCGGCGTCGGCAACGAGGCCGACGTGCGCGACCGCGCGGAGCTCGCCGTGGAGGACCTGGTGCGGGCCGGCGGCTTCGAGCGGGAGAACCTGCTGGTCGTCACCACCACCGGCACCGGCTGGGTCGAGCCGAGCGCCGCGACCTCCTTCGAGTACCTCTCCGACGGCGACTCCGCGATCGTGAGCATGCAGTACTCCCACCTGCCCTCGTGGCTCTCGTGGTGGGTCGACGAGGAGCGTGCGACCGACGCCGGGCGGGCCCTCTTCGACTCCGTCTACCGCGAGTGGAGCGCGCTGCCTCCCGACCAGCGCCCCCGGCTCTACGCCGCCGGCGAGAGCCTCGGCTCCTTCGGCGGGGAGGCCGCCTTCAGCGGCGACGTCGACATGGCCAACCGGCTCTCCGGCGCCCTCTTCAGCGGGCCGCCCGTCTTCAACCCGCTCTACCGCAGCTTCATCGACGGGCGCGACGAGGGCAGCCCCGAGATCGAGCCGGTCTACCGCGGCGGCGAGACGGTCCGCTTCAGCCTCGACCCGAGCCGGGGCGAGGCCCCCGGCGACGGACCGTGGGAGGGCACGCGGGTGCTCTACCTGCAGCACGCCTCCGACCCGGTCACGTGGTGGAGCCCGCGGTTGATCTACCAGCGGCCCGACTGGCTGGAGGAGCCACGCGGCCCCGACGTCGACGGCGCGATGACGTGGATCCCCTTCGTCACCTTCATGCAGACCACGGCCGACCTCGCGCTCGGCTTCGGCACGCCGCCCGGCACCGGACACATCTTCTCCGGGCAGCACGCCTACGGCTGGGACCAGGTGCTCGGCACCGACTGGCCCGAGGACCGCCTCGCGGAGCTCTCGCGGCGTACCGGCGGGAGCAGGTGACCCGCGGTGGCCAGCCTGCTCACGGCCGTCGCGGGACTCGCGCTGCTGCTGGCCGGTGCCGAGGTGCTGGTGCGTGCGGGCACACGGGTCGCGACGCGGCTGGGGATCCCGCCGATCGTGATCGGGCTGACGGTCGTCTCGGTCGGCACCAGCCTGCCCGAGCTCGCGATCGGTGTGGACGCCGCCCGGTCGGGGAGCCCGGGCCTGGCCACCGGCAACATCGTCGGCACCAACCTGGTCAACCTGCTGGTCGTGCTCGGGGTCGGCGCGCTGCTGCGCCCCGTGCTCTTCGACCGGCGCACGCTGCGCTTCGACCTGCCCTGCATGGTCGGCGCCGCGCTGCTGCTGTGGGTGCTGGCGCGCGACGGCGTGCTCACCACCGGCGAGGGCGTGCTGCTGGTGGCTGTCGCGGTCGGCTACACCGTGGCCGTCGTGGTGCTCGCGCGACGGGCGCCGTCGCCGGTGCCCGTGGGGGTGCCGGTCACGGAGGGTGAGCCCGCCACGGCGCGACCCGGCTGGCTCGACCCGGTGCTGCTGCTGGGCTCGATCGTGGTCATCGTGCTCGGCGCCGAGCTGCTGGTGGAGGGCGCGGCCGGTGGCGCGCGGGCGCTGGGGGTGAGCGAGGCGGTGATCGGCCTGACCGTGGTCGCGCTCGGGACCTCGGCCCCCGAGCTGGTGACCACGGTGGTCTCGACGCTGCGGGGCAACGCCGAGATGGCGGTGGGCAACGTGATCGGCTCGAGCGTCTACAACATCGCCCTGGTGCTCGGCGTCACCGTGCTCGCCGTGCCGCAGGGCCTGGTGGTGCCCGCCGAGGTGCTCGACGCCGACCTGGTGCTGATGGTCGGCGCCACGTTGGTCGCGCTGCCGCTCTTCCTCACCGGCGCCCGGCTCAGCCGCCTCGAGGGCGGCCTGATGGTGGCGTCGTACGCCGGGTACCTGACGTGGCTGCTGAGCACCCGGCTGTGACGCCGTCGCCGCAGACGCGTCGTCCCACCCGGGCGGCGTGGCTGCGGCGCCTGCTGATGCTGGCCGCCGCGGTCGCCATCACCGTCGTGGTGGTGCGCCTGGTCGGCCGGGTCGACTGGGCGGCGGTCGGCTCCGCCCTGGGTCGGCTCGACGCCTGGCACGTGCCGGTGCTGCTCGGGCTGCTCGGCGTGCGCCAGGTGCTCAACGCGATGCCGCTCTCGCTCTTCATCCCCGGCGTCTCGCCCTGGCGCGCGACGCAGAACGACCTCGGCGCGATCCTGATGTCGATGATCGCGCCCCCGCCGAGCGACGTGGCGCTGCGCACGGCGATGTTCGTCTCCTGGGGCGTGCCCGTGGCCAAGGGCCTGGCCGGCACGGTGATGAACACGCTGACCTTCTACATCGTGCGCTTCGCGGCACCGCTGGCCGGCTTCGTGCTGCTCGCGGTGGCGGCGCGCCCGCCCGGCCTGCGCTGGTTCGAGCTGGTCAGCATCGCGATCGCCGCCGCCATCACGGTGGGCATCTTCCTGGTGCTGCGCAGCGAGCCGCTCGCCCGCCGGATGGGGTCGGGCGCGGCCCGGCTGGTGCGGCGGGTCGGTCGCGACGTCGTCGAGGACGACTGGGCCGACGCGTGCGCCCGCTTCCGCTCCGACGTCGAGTCGCGCTTCGAGCGCGGCTTCCCCCGGTCGCTGCTGGCGTACGCCGGCATGCTCGCCGTCGACCTCACCATGCTGGTGCTCGCGCTGCGCTTCGTCGGGGTGGGCGCCGACGCGGTGTCGCTGCTCGACGTCGCGATCGCCTACCTCTTCGCCTACCCCTTCACGCTCTTCCCCTTCTCCGGGATCGGCGTCGTCGACGCGCTCGTGCTGGCCGCGGTCGTCGAGGCCGGCGGTCAGGAGGTGGAGGCCGCCACCCTCGCCGCCCTCGCCGTGTGGCGCACCTTCACCGTGCTGGGGCCGGTGCTCCTGGGTCTGGGCGCGGTGGCCCACTGGCGCCGGGAGTCGCGATCCGCCTGAGAGGCACGCCGATCGGCGGTCAGCTCGAGACGGTGGGCACGTCGCTGCGCGCGACCACGCGGCCCTCGCCGTCGCGGATCTCGACGACGTCGACCTGCTCGCGGAGCAGCGCGCCGTTCATGCGGCACACGACCGGCACCTGGGAGCCCAGGAAGGTGCCCGAGTCCTCGACCGCGCCGTCGCTGCCGACGAGCAGCACCTGGTAGCGCGCGCCCTCGGTCCAGCCGTCCATGTCGAGCACGGTCTCGGTGCCCCAGGTGTGCGCCACCAGCGAGGCCTCGATGTCGACGCCCTCGGGCTCGGCGTCGAAGGCGATCGGCTCCACGGCGCCGAGGGTGCCGGGGGGACCCTCGGGAGGCTGCTCCCCACGGTCGGCGACGAGCGCACCGGCGACACCGCCGACGAGCAGCAGCACGACCGCCGCCGCGGCGGCCGGCAGCCACCGGATCACACGGGGCCCTCGCGCCACGGGGACGGGGGTCCCGCGCTCGGTCTCGGGGATCGCGAGCACGCGCGCCGCCAGGTCCGGGCTGGGCACGGGCTCGGCCCACGGCTGCGGCGCCTCCTCCTCCAGCCGCGCCAGCAGTGCGCGCAGCTCCTCGGCCTCGGCAGCAGCGCCGGGATCGGCGGCCACCAGGGCGGCGTACTCCTCGGCCTCGGCGGGGCTCAGCTCCTCGGCCGCGGCGGCGGCGATCAGCTCGGCCTCGCGGTCGCTGCGGGGACGCGGCTCAGGCGTGGTGGGCATCGGTCTCCTCCTCCCCGAGGGTCGCGCGCAGCGCGCGCAGGGCATGGTAGGCACGGGTCCGCAGGGTCGCGACGGGGACGCCGTTGCGGGCGGCGAGCTCGGCGTAGGTGAGGCCGTCGAGCTTCACCGCGACCAGCACCTCGCGGTGCTCCGGCGACAGCCCCGCCAGCGCCTCGACGAGCAGCACGCGCGCCTCGACCTGGTCCTCGGCGCCGGGCTGGGCCGGCAGCAGCCGGGCCACGCCCTCGTCGGTGACGGGGGTGGCGCGGCGTGCGCGGGCCCGGGCCGCGTCGACCACGACGTTGCGTGCGATCGCGAAGAGCCAGGTGCGCACCGAGCCCCGCCGCTCGCTGAAGCGGTCGCGGGCGGCCCAGGCGCGGACGAAGGTCTCCTGCACGCAGTCCTCCGCGGCGTGGCGGTCGCCGAGCGCGTTGGCGGCGTACCCCAGCAGCACCCGGCCGTGCTCGTGCCAGGCCGCGGCCAGGTCGAAGCCGTCGGCCGCCGGCGGGGTCCGGTGCGTGCGGTCCGCCAGCGCGATCACCGCCCCCTCGATCGCGACCGTCGACATGGTGCGGCCTCCCGTCGTCCCCGACGCGCGGGGCCGCGCGTCTCACCGTAGTACGTCGCTGGGCGGCCGGACGTTTCATCGTCCCGGCGGTGAACGCCACGGCGGGGCGCGCCGTACCCCCTCGTGAGGCGCCGACCGACGGGGCCCGCGAGGAGAGGACGAGTCGATGACGACGACGCGCTGGAAGCGACCCACCGCGGTGGCTGCCGCCACCACGCTCGCCGGGGCAGCCGCCCTGTGGAGTGCACCGCCCGCCGCCGCCGAGACCGAGGTCGAGCGACCCGCGACCTTCACCAGCGCCTACACGGTCAGCGCGACGCCCGACACGATCATCGACACCGAGGGCAACCCGGCCGAGGGTCAGCCGGGAGCGAGCGGCACCTTCAACCTGATGATCAACTCCGACGAGGAGATCGTCTGCTACGACATCACCCTGCGCGGCGTGACCGGCGAGTACGAGAGCCCCGCCAAGACCGCCACCCACGTGCACCAGGCCAACGCCGGTGAGGGCGGCCCGCCGCGGATCGCCTTCCCCAACCCCCAGGGTGACGGCGAGCGGACGGCGTCCGGCTGCCTGCAGGGCCCCTTCACCACCGGGCTTGACGACGAGGCGACCGGTGAGGACACCGGCACCGGCTTCTCCCTCGCCGACATCGAGGCGAACCCGGCCGGCTTCTCCGCGGACACGCACACCGCCGACTACGCCGCCGGTGCGGTGCGTGGCCAGCTCACCCCGATGCCGGTGGGCGGCGTCGACACCGGCATGGGCGGCACCGCGCAGGAGAGCGGCCCGGGTGCCACGGCCGTCGCCGGTGGCGCCGCCGCGCTCGCCGCCGGGGTCGCCGGTCTCGTCGTGCTGCGCCGCGGCCGCGCCTGAGACGCACGTGCGACGGGTCGCTCCGCTGCTCCTGGCAGCCCTGCTGGGGCTGCTGGGCTGCGGGGCGCCCGCCGCACCGGCCGAGACCGACGTGCCTCGGGCCGAGACCGCCTCCCCGTCCGCGTCCCCGTCCGCGTCCCCGACGCGCGCGCCTGCCTCCCGGGAGCAGGCGGTCGCGCCACCGCGGTCGGTCGAGATCGCGGCGCTCGGGCTGCGGGAGGAGCTGGTCGACCTCGGGCTCACCCCCGAGGGCGCCCTGGAGGTCCCGGCCGACCCGGCCCGGGTCGGCTGGTTCAGCGGCGGCGGTCGGCCCGGCGGGGGCGGGCCGACCGTCCTCCTTGGTAAACTCGACACCCACACCCGCCCCCCCCGCTTAGCCCGGCTGGGCGAGCTTGGCCCCGGCGACCAGGGCGTGCGGACCACCCAC